>JBAXOY010000004.1:0-54452 GCA_037133055.1 Chlamydiota bacterium | reverse complement strand
TTGCCGCGGATGGGACAACAGCCCAAAGCTGAAAGTCCAAGATTGAAAGCTGGCGGCACGGGGGAAAAACGTCTTGCGGCTTGAACCGTTTGAACCGGTTGAACTG
The DNA here is from genome assembly GCA_037133055.1 of Chlamydiota bacterium. Classification (GTDB taxonomy): domain Bacteria; phylum Auribacterota; class Tritonobacteria; order UBA1439; family UBA1439; genus UBA1439. The sequence continues at coordinate 54,346 of JBAXOY010000004.1, read as the reverse complement.
TTTGAACATCTGGTGAAAAGGAGGAAACGATGATCGACAAGGAGCTGCTGGAGATACTCGCGTGCCCCGCCTGCAAGGCGGAGGTGAAGCTCGATGGGGAGAGGATCGTCTGCGGGAAGTGCGGCCGGCGGTACCCGATACGGGACGGCATCCCCATCATGCTCATCGACGAGGCGGAGATGCCTGAAGGCGGGGCCGCATAGGGCAGGGTGCTCGGCCCCCCGCCTGCATCCGCGCGCGCCGGGTCCCCGTGCCCGCGGACGGGCGGCGGTCCTTCGGACGCGTTGTCCGCACCCCGGTCCCTGCCGCGGACCCCGCGCCCGCGCGGAGCCCATGCCGTCCGGAAGCCCCGGGAGACTCGCCGGTGAATGCACGGAAACCCTTTTCGTTCGGGAAGAACTGGCAGCGGTTTCTGAAATCCTTCGACGAGGAGAGGGTAAGGAGCGCGGAGCGATCGCTCACGGAGTTCCTGGGAGTGCGGGATCTGCGCGGCCTGAGTTTCATCGATATCGGCTGCGGCAGCGGGCTCTTCTCGTATGCGGCGTATACCCTCGGCGCTGCGAGGATCGTGAGTGTCGATGTCGACCCTTTCTCGGTACACTGCTGCCTCTTTCTGCGCGAGAAGGCGGGCAACCCGCCGCACTGGGAAGTTCGGGAAGGCTCGGTGTTGGATGACATCCCCTCGTCGTGGCGGGGCACATTCGATATCGTATACTCGTGGGGGGTTCTCCATCATACAGGCGCAATGTGGCGCGCGCTCGGAAACGCCGGGATGTGCGTTGCGGAAGGCGGGTATCTGTACCTCGCACTGTACAACAAAAAGGATGGACTGTACGGCTCGGAATTTTGGCGGGGGGTTAAAAGGCTGTACAACAGGATGCCGCGCGCGGGCAAATATCTCATGGATCTGTCGTATATGGGGTGCTTCATGGCATCCCGCCTTGCCACGGCGAGGAATCCCCTGAAAGAAATCCGGGGGTATACATCCCACAGGGGGATGAGCTGGAGAATCGATGTCTCGGATTGGCTCGGCGGCCTTCCCTACGAATATGCCACCGTCGAGGAAGTGTGCGAGAACATTCGGATGCGTTTCCCCGATTTCGAGCTTGTGAATCTCAAAAGAGACAAGAGTATCGGGAATAACTGGTTTCTGTTCCGGAAAGGGCCGGCATGGAAATTGCGCGGGCGGGTGTGACATCCCGGGCACGCCTGCTCTATGTGACCCTCTCGATGGAATACGGCGGCGCCGAGCGCCAGCTCCTGGAACTTGTGTGCAGCCTCGATGCCCGCAAGTTCGAACCGCACGTGTGTTGCATGAAGGGGGCGGGCCCCCTGCTCCAGCAACTCACGGAACGGCAGATTCCCTGGACGGTCTATCATTCGCCCCCGCTTGATTATTCCCGAAAAATTCGATGTGTACGGCAGATGCGGAGAGAAGTATGCACCCTCGCGCGCCTGATGGGATCATTCAAGCCTCACATTGTGCACGGCGTGCTCCCGATGGCCTGTGTGATGGCGGGGCTCGCCGTCCGCCTCGTCCGCGTGCCGATCCTCGTGACGGGAAGGAGGAGCCTTGGGTGCTACAAGGAGGGTCGGCCACTCCTCCGATTCCTTGAAAATCTCGTGAACCGCTGGACGGACGCCGCCGTCGCGAACTCCGAAGCGGTGAGGGTGGACACCCTCGCACGCGAGCGTATCTCCCCCGGGCGCCTTCGCCTCATCTACAATGGCGTGCGGATCCCCGAGGCCCCGGCCCGCGCCGGGTGGAGCGAAATCGCCGGAACGGATATTCGCGGGCCGGTGGTATGTCTCGTCGCGAACTTCTTCCCCTACAAGGGGCATCTCGAATTTCTCGATGCCGCCGCTGAGGTTGCGCGGAAGGTCCCGGCGGCGCAGTTTGTCCTCGTCGGGGACGGGAAACTGCGGGCCGGAATCGAAAAGCGGGCCTCCGCGCCGGATCTCCACGGGCGCGTGGTCCTTCTCGGGTCCCGCGCGGACAGCGGGGACGTCATCGCGCTCTCGGATGTCGTCGCCCTCGCCTCGCACGAGGAGGGGTTCCCGAACGTTGTCCTCGAGGCGATGGCGCGCGCGAAGCCGGTGGTCGCGACCCGGGTCGGGGGGGTCCCGGAGGCGGTGGAGGAGGGGAAGACCGGTCTCCTTGTCCCCCCGAGGGACCCGGGGGCGATGGCACGGGCGCTTATACGCCTCTTGGAGGACCCGGCCGGGGCGGGGGAGATGGGGCGCCGGGGCCTTGACCGCGTGCGGCGGGATTTCACTGTCGAGCGCATGGTGCGCGCGCACGAGGATCTGTACGAGGGACTGCTGGCAAGGAAGCTGTAAGCCGTAAGCTGTAAGCCGTAAGAGGTGAGACGGGGGACGCGAGACGTGTGCGGAATATGCGGAATCGTGTACGGTGACCGGGCGAGGACCGTGGACCGGGCAACACTCGAGGCGATGACTCGTCTCATGACGCACCGGGGGCCCGACGGCGAGGGCTACCACCTCGACGGGCCCGTGGGGTTCGGTCACCGTCGCTTGAGCATCATCGATGTCGAAGCCGGCGTCCAGCCGATGACGAACGAGGACGGCACTCTCTGGCTGGTCTTCAACGGCGAGATCTATAATTTTCAGGAGCTTGCCGCCGGCCTCGCGACGCGGGGGCACCGATTTCGGACCCGCTGCGACACCGAGGTAATCCTCCACCTCTACGAGGAGCTCGGCACGGAATGCCTGGAGAGACTCCGCGGGATGTTCTCCTTCGCGCTCTGGGACGGGCGGAACCGGCGGCTCTTCTGCGCGAGGGACCGCCTCGGCGTCAAGCCGTTCTTCTACCGTTTCGAGGGCGGTGACTTCATCTTCGCCTCCGGTCCCGAGCCGATCCTGCGCCACCCCGGCGTCGAGCGGCGTGTGGATCTCAGTGCCCTCGACCTCTATCTGACATACCAGTATGTCCCCGCCCCCCTCGCCATCTTCGAGGGGATGCGGAAGCTCCTCCCGGCGCACTACCTTATCCTCGAGAACGGCAAGGTCGCAATAGAGCGGTACTGGGAAGTGAATCCGGAGCGGCCCGCGGATATTTCCTTCGGGGAGGCGCGCGAGCGCCTTTGCGAGCTTATGACCGAGGCCACGCGGCTCCGGCTCGTGAGCGACGTGCCGCTCGGGGCGTTCTTAAGCGGAGGGATCGACTCGAGCATCGTGGTCGCCCTGATGAGCGGCCTGAGCGACCGCCCGGTCAAAACCTTCTCGATCGGGTTCGAGGACCAGACCTACAACGAGCTCCCCTACGCGCGGATGATCGCGAAGCGGTATTCGACGGACCACCACGAGTTCATCGTGAAGCCCAATGCGATCGATCTCCTCCCGAAGCTCGTCCGACACTACGGCGAACCGTTCGCGGACTCCTCGGCGCTGCCGACCTACCACGTCGCGGAGATCAGCCGCCAGTACGTGACGGTGGCTCTGAACGGCGACGCGGGCGACGAGCTTTTCGCCGGGTACGACCGGTATCTGGCCTATACCCTCGCCGGCAGGTGGGGAAAGATCCCCGCCGCGAAGCTCCAGGGGCGGCTTTTGAGCAGGCTCCTCGCCCGCGTCCCGCGCGACAGCTCCCTCCACAGGGTCAGGCGTTTCGCCGAATCGGTCGGGCTCGGGGGGCCCGCGCGGTACCTGAGCTATGTCGCCTATTTCGGGAACGAAGAGCGAAAAATACTGTATTCTCCAGAGATGCGGGCGCAGAGCATCGGATGGGACGCCCCCGGTTATATCCGCCGTCTCTACGAAGCCTGCCGCATGGACGACGAGATCGCCCGCCTCCTCTTCACGGACCTCCACAGCTATCTCCCGGAGGACCTGCTGGTCAAGGTCGACATCGCCACAATGGCCGTTTCACTCGAGGCGCGGTCTCCCTTCCTCGACCATCGCGTCGTCGAGTTCGTCGCGGCGCTTCCCTCACGGTGGAAGCTCAAGGGACGCGAGGGGAAGCACATCCTCAAGGAGACGTTCGCCGACCTGATCCCTCCGGAGATTCTCCGGCGGCCGAAGCGGGGATTCGCGGTCCCGATCAGCCGCTGGTTTCGCGGGGAATTGAAGGACTATCTCCGCGGCGTGCTCCTCGATCCGTCCTCGCTCGGGCGCGGCTACTTCGACCCTTCGCGCGTGCGCCGGCTCGTCGAGGAGCACCAGGGCGGGGCCCGCGACCACACCTATCGCCTCTGGGCGCTCCTTGCGCTTGAGCTGTGGCATCGCGAGTTCATCGACGCGGGGGCGGTGCCGTGAGCGCCCGCCCCGCGAAGGTCCTCCGGATTATCACACGCCTGAATATCGGTGGGCCCTCGCTCAATGCCATCGCCCTGAGCGCCGGCCTTCCGTCCGGGAAGTTCGACACCGCACTCGTCTGCGGCCGCCCGGGCCCCGGGGAGGGCGACATGACCCCGCAGGCGCGGGAGTGCGGGATACGGGTGGTCGAGGTCCCCTCGATGCAGCGGGAGCTCGCCCCGTGGGCCGACGCCGCGAGCCTCGCCCGCATCCTCCACATCGTCCGTCGGGAGCGGCCCGACATCATCCACACCCACCTCGCCAAGGCCGGGATGCTGGGGCGGCTCGCCGCGAGGGCTTTCCCGGGCGCGAAGACTGTCCACACGTTTCACGGGCACGTTTTCAGCGGCTACTTCACCCCGAAGCGCACGCGAATCTTCCTCGCCATCGAGCGGTGGCTCGCGCGCGGCACGGACAGGATCATCGCCCTGACCGGGTCCCAGAAAGAGGAGCTCGTCGGGAAGTACCGCATAGGCCGGGCGGAGCAGTACGAGGTAATCCCCCTCGGGTTCGATCTCGCGCGCTTTGAAAAGAGCGCCTCGCTTCGCGGAGAGCTACGCCGGGAGCTCGGGATCGGCCCCGGCGATCCCCTCATCGCGATGGTGGGCAGGCTCACCGGCATCAAGGACCACCCCCTCTTTCTCGCCGCGGCCCTCCGCGTGCGCGAGGCGAAGCCGCACGCGGTGTTTCTCGTCGTCGGGGATGGCCCGCGGCGGGCGGAGATCGAGCAGGAGGCGCGCGCCCTTGGCCTCGGCAGCTCGGTGCGGTTCACCGGCTGGCGCGGCGATCTCGATCGGGTGTACGCGGACGCGGACGTGGTTGTGCTCACCTCGATCAACGAGGGGACGCCGGTCTGCCTCATCGAGGCGGCAGCCGCGGGGCGCCCCGTCGTCTCGACGGCGGTCGGGGGAGTCGCCGACGTCGTGCGCGTCGGGGTAAGCGGGTTTCTCGCCGCGGGGCGAGACCCGGCGGAGATCGCGTCGCTGATCCTCCGAATTCTGGACGACCCTGCCCGGGCCGCGGCGATGGGGGAGGAGGGGCGTAGGATCGTTCTCGGCCGCTTCACCGAGGAACGCCTCATCCGCGACGTGGAAAACCTCTACGGCCGCCTCCTGTCCGGAATATATTGTTGCGCGGGAAGTAAAGGGTCACTCACGGTGGATGCTTTTCCCCCCAACCCCGGCCCTCCCCCTCAAGGGGGGAGAGGGGAAAAGGGTCTGAGATTCCCATAAGTGAGACCCAATGCCGTGCGGACGCATGCTGAATCTGGAATTACCGTTGTCCCCTCGAACGCGGCCTGCCCGTCCCGTGCGGAACCGGAATGTGCGCATGGGAAATAGCGGGTGCGCGGGGAAACATGATCCATGAATAATCTTCCGGGGACTGTCGGCATGTTGCGATGGAAGACGATGAGGAAAGTCGCCGTCATCCTCGCGGCGAATCTCGTGCTCATCGCCGTGGTGGCAGCGGTGTTCGAGGCGGGGCTCAGGATTGAATCGGGGAAACGGCCATCCAATGACGGTCGTGCCATTACATGGGGGCACAGGGTGGTCAACAACCGATTTGGTTTCCGTGAGAGGGAGTTCGCGGCCGCAAAACCGGCGCAGGCCCTCAGGATAATGGTGCTGGGTGACTCATTGACCTGGGGCGTCGGCCTCGCCGAGGGCGAACGCTATACGAATTTGCTCGAACGCCGCCTGGCGGAATCCTATCCTGAAAAGCGCGTGGAGGTGTTAAACTTCGGGGCAGTAGGCGGCCCGACGGTGTTGGAAAGAGATATCCTCAGGAACTACATCGATCGAGTGAGGCCGGATCTGATCATCGTGGGCTTTTGCCTGAACGACACTCAGCCCAGGAGCGAGAACTATTCCACGGAGAGGGCCCGGTACGCCTGGCTTTTCGCGCAGATTGCCGGGTTGAGAAAGGCCGGGTTGACGCGGGTGTCTGAGGCCCTTCTTCGGAGGGTATCCACGCTGCTCGAGAGAACAGGGTGCATCCCGGATGGGATGGAGGCTCTTTGGAGGACCTACGCGACGGATTCCAGGGAGTGGAAGAATTTTGTAAAGGCGCTGCGGGACATAAAAAAGATGTCCGACGATAGGATGCTGCCGCCCCCTGTTTTTGCGATTCTCAACCAGGGATCGAGCGCCACGGGGGCAACCGCCTACGGCAATCCCGATGCCGCCGTGTGGCGCTATCTCCGCTGCTACCACCAGGCTGAGAAGGCGGCCGGGGCGGCCGGTTTTGTCACGGTAAACTTTGAAAAGGAGTTCGCGAGCGAGCTCTTGCGTGAGGAAACCGCGGTGAATCAATGGGATGGCCATCCATCCGCGCGATGCAACGAAGTATATGCGAGAAAGCTCCGCCGGGTTGTAGCGCCGCTTCTGCGGCTGGGAGCCTGTCCGGATAGATAATGTACCTCGCCGCGGGTCACACGCCGGATGGCCGTATGCAAGGCGCGGCGCCGAAAGCGATGTCGCGCGCATCGGCATTAACCCGTACGCGCGTTGGATGAAGCCGAAAGACGAACAGTTCTTTTGAGGGATGCCCGCCGCGCGCACGCGGACGGGCAGGACCGGGGCGGAGGCGAGGCATGTTCGGGGCAGTCATACGGAAAATAGGCGCGATGGACCGCGAACGCCCGCGCGCGGCCGCGACGAGGGCGCTCCGGAAGGCCGTCACTGCGGGCGCACCGCTTTTTTTTACGCGGCTGTTCTACGGCAACAACCGCGGCCTTCGATCGTGGGACGGGAAGCGCGCCTGCCTGACGCTCTCCTGGGACTGTGACCTCCCGGAGGACCTTGCGGCGGCGCCGCGGCTCCTCGACCTCCTGCGCGACCGGGGCATGAAGACCTGTTTCGCCTGCGTGGGGAAGTGGATCGAGCGCGAGCCCGACCTTCACCGCCGGATCCTCGCGGAGGGGCACGAGATACTGAACCACTCCCACACGCACCCGAGCAGCGCGATCCTCCACCCGGGCAGGAGATTCAACCAGCTCTCCTCGCGCGAGCAGGAGGAGGAGATCCTCGCGTGCCACGAGACGTGCGCGCGGCTGCTGCACTACGAGCCGCTTGGATTCCGGACGCCGCATTTCGGGAACGCCCACACGGACGGCGTGGACGAGATCCTGGAGCGGGTCGGGTACCGGTACTCCTCGTCCCGCCCCGCCGTTCGGACGCCGGCGTTCGGGGCGCCGTACCGGCCGCGGGTGGGCCTCGTGGAGTTCCCGCTCAGCTTCTATCCGCGGGAGCCGTTCCAGGTCTTCGAGACCTGGCGCTACTTCCGCGCCCCGGGCGCGCGGGGGTGCGAGGACGAGTTCTTCGCGATGTTCAGGTTCCTGATCGACACCGCCGTCGACACGAACTCGTACGTCAACCTTTACTTCGACCCGATCGACGTGATGCGCTTTGGGGACTTCGCGCGCTTCCTCGACTACGCGCGGGAGCGGGCGGACGACCTCCTGCTCGCGCGGTACGTGGATCTCCTGAGCGGGAGCGGGGACGCGCGCGGGCCGCAGAAAGGCGCGGGAGAATGAGCATCGTCCGGAGGGTGGCCAGGAATACCTTTTTCCTCGTTCTCGCCCGCATCGTCACCACGGCGGTATCCATCGCGCTCGTGATCTGCGCGGCGCGGAGACTCGGCGAGGCCGGGTTCGGCACCTATTCGTTCATCCTCGTTTTCATCGCGTATTTCCTCCCGGTGGCGGGATTCGGCACGCGGGACTTTCTCGTGCGGGAGATCTCCCGGGAAAAGCAGAAGGCGGGTTTCTATCTCTGCAACGCGCTCATCCTCAACATCCTCACCGGGGCCGCCGCCGTCGCCCTGAGCCTCTCCGTGGCGTACTTCGCGGGAGGACTCGCGGGGATGCGGGTCCCGCTCCTTATCGCTTGCGTCTCTCTCATCCCCACCGCGATATTCACCTCGTACGACGCGGCCTTCAGGGCGTTCGAAAAGATGGAGTACACGGCCCTCGTCGAAATGGCCTGGGCCGGCGCGCGGGTGATCGCGAGCATCGCGGCGCTCCTCATGGGACTGCGCCTCACGGCGCTCTTCTGCATCTTCACCGGCGCGGAGATCATGAAGGCCCTCCACGCGCATCTCCTCTGCCGCGCGAGGATCGCACGCGTGGAGTGGAATCCCCGTCCCGCGCTCGTCGGGCAACTCGCGAGGAAATCGTATCCGCTGATGCTCTGGGCGCTCTTTGCCATCATCTACTACAAGGTCGATGTTTTCATGCTCATGCTGATGCGCGGCCCGGGTGAGGTGGGATGGTACACGGCGGCGTACCGGGTGATCGACACGCTCACGATGTTCGGCCTCATGACGATGCAGGCCCTCCTCCCCGTTCTCTCCGAGCTCCACGCCTCGTCCCCGGACCGGTTCTCCGCCCTTTTCGCGGCGATGCGCACGTCCGTGCTCGTGGTCTTCCTCGCCGTGGCGACGGGCCTCACCCTCTCCTCCGGGGCGATCGTCGCGGTTGTCTTCGGCCCGCAGTACGCCCCCGCCGCCCCGCTCCTCGCGATCCTCGCCTGGGCGTCGATACTGATCGTGTACACCTATCTGTTCGGGAATGTCCTCATCGCCGCCGACCATTACGTATTCGCGGTAAAGGCAATTGCCGTCACCGCCTGCGTCATGGTCGCGGCGAACTGGCTGCTCATCCCCCAGTATGGGGCTCGGGGGGCCGCATTTGCGACGCTCCTGGGCGAGCTCGTGACGTTCGTGGTACTCTCTCTCTACCTGCGCGCGCGCGTCGTCCGCGTCGCCGCGAGGGGGACGGCACTCCGCTGCCTTCCGGCACTCGCGGTCTCCTGCGGCGCGATCGCGTGCGCGCAGGCCGGCTGGGCGCCGTGGTACGCCGTCCTGCCGGCGTACCTCGTCTTCCACTGTGGGGCCGTGGCGGCCTCGGGCCTGGTGACGGCGGCCGACTGGGGTTATCTGAAGAGGGTGATCCGCCGCGAGGCCTGACGCAGGGGGGGGAGAGAGGGTGTGGAACGGGAGCCGCGGGTGATCGTCATCGTCCTCGCATGGAACGGGAGGGACGACGTCCTCGAGTGCCTGGGGTCGGTGGCGAAGACCGGCTACGGAAACTTCGGGACGGTCCTGGTGGACAACGCCTCGACCGACGGGACGGCCGGGGAGGTCCGGGCGAGATTCCCCACCGTCACGATCGTGCGGAGCGCGGAGAATCCCGGCCACGCGGGGATGCGCTGCCCTGGAGGGCGTCCGTCGGTGGGCCGCGAAGCGGGTATGGGGATGAAATCATGACGCCGGTCTTGCTGAAAAAGATTCCGGATCGGGCTGGATGCGCCTTTGTCTGCGTCATTCTCGCGATCTCACTTTTGCTGAAACTGGCCCTTTGTTGGCATATTCACCGGACATGTCCCTCAACGGTCATGAGACTTGATTCATCGAGCTATGATCAAAGCGCAAGGTCGATCGCGCGCTTGGGAATATTTTCGGTGAGCCCCGAAAGGCCTGACGAGCCTCAGATTCTCCGTACGCCGGGGTATCCCGCGTTTATTGCCGCGATCTATTTGATTTTTGGCGAGAGGCATGCCTCGGTTATCATTGCGCAGATCCTGCTCAGCATCGTTACCGCCGTTATGATGTATGTGATGGCCGCACGTCTTTGGGGCCGCGCAACGGCTGCGTCTGCGGTCCTCCTGCTTGCGCTGGATCCGGTCTCCCTTTCCTACTCGGAGCTCTTCCTTACCGAGACGCTCTTTACCTGTCTAATGACCCTATCGGCGTGCGTGGGGCTGCATCTAGCGGTCCGCCCGCGAGGCTCGTGGATTTACGCCCTGTGCATCGGAGCCTCTCTCTCTACCCTTGTCCGACCCATCGCCTATTGGCTTGTCTTCCCGGTGTTGGCATGGCTCTGTCTTTTCGAAATAGCGAAGGGCCGCGGATGGAAAAGAGGGCTTGTGTCGTGCCTGCTCCTGTTCGCGCCGTGGCTCGCGCTCATCGGCGGTTGGCAGCTCAGGAATTTCCGCGTGACGGGTAGGGCGGAGTATTGCTTTATCGCAAATGAGAGCCTGCTGAGGTATAGGGCCGCGGATATCATCTCCATGCGGGAGCGAATTTCGTTTGAAGAGGCGGGCAGGAGGATCGAAGAGCTGATCCCGGATGACGGGCGCAGGTCGCTGGCGGAAACGCTCAGCGCGCATGGGGTCGCGGGGGCCGCGATCGTGAAGAAGCACCCCCTTCTCTTCCTGAGAAGTGCCCTGAGGGGCGCGGGCAAGATACTTTTTGTGCCGGGGGAGTATGAACTCCTTCAATGCCTCGGCGTTGCGCCGGACAAGGAGGGGTGCTTGGGGGATATGGCGAGGCTTCCGGCGCGCCGGTATCTGATGAAATGGGCCGTGGGCATACCCGCGGTTTTTACAGCGTTTATTGCATCGGCGGCGTATCTCCTTCTCCTCTACGCCGGCTCGCTGAGGACGGTGGCGGGCATTCGTTTGCGCGATCGGGGGAGATTCTTCGCGCATCTATTGTGCTTGGGGATCGTGGTGTATTTGGTGCTTCTTTCCGCTAGGCCTGAGGCCGGACCGAGATTCAGGGTCCCCCTCATGCCGGTTCTCTGCATGTACGCGGCGAATGGGCTGAGGCGTGTTTCCGCGGATTCCTAGTCCATGGGGAGGGTACATGGCCGGGTTCGGGTACATCCCCCGCGGGGGGCAGATCAAGGATCTCGCCTGTCGCATCGCGGGGCAGCCGAATTTCATGCGGCGCCTCCAGGCCCCGGTGCTCATGCGGATGCTGGACCTCGCCCCCGGGCGCGCGGCGCTCGATCTGGGCTGCGGCAGCGGCTGGCTCACGCGAGAGATTGCGCGGCGGTGCCGGTTCGCGGCGGGCGCGGACCTGCGGATCGACCGCGCCGCGCTTCGCGGCCTGCCGGAGAACTGTGTTCTCCTCGCGTGCGACGGGGCGCGGCTCCCATTCAGGAACGGCTCGTTCGACAGGGTCCTTCTCTCGAGCGTTCTCCAGATGCTCCCCGACGATCGCGCCATCCTCGCGGAGGTGCGGAGGGTGCTCGCGCCGGAGGGGAGGGCGGTGCTCTCCGTGCCCGTCGGCTACCTGTACCTGGACCGGCTCTGCGAGAGCCCGGGACGGCTCCACGCTTTTTTCGTCCGCCGGCTGCGATTCCCGGCGACGCGCGAAGAGTTGAGGGACAGGCTCGGCGTCGGATTCGGGGTCAGGGGGAAAGGATACTACGCGCCCGCCTCGATCGCCGCGCTCGTCGAAGGCGCTGGATTCAGGGTCGTGGGGACGCGCTACGCGCCGGGAAGGGCCGCGTCCGCGATCTTCGAGACGTGGCTCGCGTTCACGCTTATACTGGGGCTCAACCCGGCGTCCATGCTGCCGTTCATCCTGTACCCGCTCTTTGCCCTGCGCGGCGGATCGGGGTCTCCCGCCGCGGGGGATGAGCTCGTGATGGAAATCTCACCGAAATGAAAATCCTGTTCATCACCGGCGGGGCGTTCGCAAAATCGTTCGGCGGATACCGGTCGCGCGCCCTCACCTCGTTCGAATACGTCAACCGCCTCGCGGGCGGGTGCGCCCTGCTCGCGAACGAGGCCCTCTTCAGGGTGTTCGCGAGGGGAGATCGGCGCCGCGACCTGAGCCGCTACGCCGCCGCGAGCCCCGCGCCCGTCTACGGGAACTGGCTCCTCCCCGAAAGGATGCCGTTCGGCCGGGCGATGGATGGCCGCCTGGTGACCCGGGCGCTCAGGTTCGTCGCGCAGGGAGAGCGGCCCGACATCCTCCATATCCACAGCATGTTCTGCCCGCGCATCGACGCGCGGCTGAAGGCCGCGCTCGGCGTCAAACTGGTGTTCGACTACCACGGGTCCGCGCCCGAGGAGGCGGTGATGAACGGCCGCTGCCGCCGGGGCGACGCCCGGTACGCCGCGCTGAAACGCATGGAGCGCAGATGCGCGCTCAATGCCGACCATCTGATATGCGTCTCGGAGGCGCACCGCGATGAGCTCCGGAGCGAGCTCGGGCCCGCGGCACCGCCGGTGACGGTGGTCCCCTGCTGCGCCGATACGCGGATATTTGCGCGGGACCCCGAAGCGCGGGAGGAGACGAGGCGCCAGCACGGGCTCGAAGGGAAGTTCGTCGCCGTCTACGCGGGGAATTTTCTCGCGTGGAACCCGGCCGTCGAGACGGTCAGGGTCCTCGCGCGAATCGTCCGCTCGTTCCCGGACGCCCACCCGCTCATCCTCTCCGCGAAGGCATATCACCCGATGATCGAAAGGGAGCTCGTCGCCATGGGCCTCGTCGCGGGATCGTACACGCTCGCCGACGCGCCGCACGACCGGATGCCCGGGTGGCTCTCCGCGGCGGACTGCGGCGTTCTCGTGCGGGGGGAATCGCCCGTGAACAGGGTCGCGTTCCCCGCCAAGTTCTCCGAGTACCTCGCCTGCGGCCTGCCCGTGGTGACGACGGCTGCGGTGCGCGATGTCGCCCGGATCGTCGGGGATGAAAAGCTCGGCGTCGTCCTGCTAGACACGAGCGAGGAGTCTCTCGAGGAGGGGATGGAGCCGCTCGGATCTTTGCGCGAGCGGATGGTGCGCGAGGACCTCCCGGGCCGTTGCGCCGTATACGCGCGGGAACGCCTGTCGTGGGATTCCGGGGCAGAGCGCTATGCGGAGGTGTACCGCGGACTGGTTGCAGGGGATCCGCATGTCGGATGATCCGCGGGTGACGGAGCTCGGGGAGCATATCGCCCGGCGGGCGGCAGGGCGCGGGCTCTCGGTTGACCTTGCCCGGCTGCGGTACGCCTCCGAATCGCTTCTCGCCCCCGTCCCCCGGGAATTGCGCGAATCCGTCCTCTGCGTGGGCGTGGGGCACGGGCACGATGTGCTCCTCGATCTGCTGGAAGGAAGAATCGGCAGGGCGACGGGGGTGGACCCGTTCAACGAGGCGGACGGGAACGGGGACGAGGATTTTGCGGAACTCCGCGGCCTCATCGCCTCTCTCGGCCTCGCGGACCGCTTCGAGGTGAAACGTTCGACTGTCGTGGATTTCCTTGAGCGAGACGCGAGGCGGTGGGGCCTGATCCTCATGAGCGACGTGCTGCACCACATCTTCGTCACGCGGCGGCCGCTCCGCCGCTCCGGAGAATACGAGGAAGCGGTCGCGCTCTTTCGGGCGTTGCACGGGCGTGCGGCCGCGGGAGGAGTGATGGTGATTTCCGACGTGCGGCGCTCCGGGCTCCGGGCACGCCTGCACCGGATGGGCATCCTCGGGGGAGAGGTCGAGTACGCCACGAAACAGGAGCCGGGGGAGTGGAGGCGCGCGGTGGAGGAGGGGGGGTGGCGTTTCGCGAGGCGCGACTGGTACGTCCCGTGGGCGCTCCGGGGCGCGGCGCGGATCGTTCCGTGGGCGGTGCGGCCGGCATGCGACAGGTATCGGCTGTACTTCACGGTGGAAAATGGCCCGCGTTGACAGGAGCGGGGGGCTGGGGTAGTGTACTGTGTAACCGGAGTCGGGAGCCGATGGGAAGAAAACGGAAGCAGGCGGTGCTCGTGGTGTTCGGGACGAGGCCCGAGGCGATAAAGCTCGCACCGGTTATCCGGGCCCTCAAGGCGTCCGGAACACTGCGGTGCCTCGTCTGTTCGACCGGCCAGCACCGTGCGATGGCCGACCAGGTCCGTGAGTTCTTCGGGCTCCGCGTCGATTTCGACCTCGGGGTGATGCGGCCGCGGCAGGACCTCGAATACCTTACTTCGGCGGTCACACGCGCGATCGGTGCCCTGCTCGACCGGGTGCGCCCCTGCCGGGTGGTCGTCCAGGGCGACACGACCACGGCGTTCCTCGTCGCCCTCGCCGCGTTTTACAAGAAAATCCCGGTCGCCCACGTGGAGGCGGGCCTGAGGACGGGCGACCGGTATTACCCGTTCCCCGAGGAGATGAACCGACGCCTCATCGCGAACGTCGCCGACCTCCATTTTGCGCCGACAGCCGTGGCGAGGGACAACCTTCTCCGGGAGGGGATAATCCCCGGAGGAATCTTTGTGACCGGGAACACGGGGATCGACGCGTTGCTCTGGGCGCGGACGCTCATCACCGCGCGGTATCCGCGCCTCGGGAAGATAGATTTCACGAAGAAGGTTATCCTGGTCACCGCGCACCGGCGGGAGAGCTGGGGGCGCCCGCTCGGGGAGATGTGCCGGGCCTTTGTCGATATTGTCAGGGCGGCACCCGACGTCGAGATCGTCTACCCCGTGCACCTGAATCCTCGTGTGCGGGGGGCCGCCGGGAAGATACTCGCCGGGCGGGCCGGCATACGCCTACTCCCACCGGTGAACTACGGCGAGCTCGTCTATCTGATGACGCGGTGCTTCCTCATCCTCACCGACTCAGGCGGCATTCAGGAGGAGGCGCCTTCGCTGGGGAAACCGGTCCTCGTGATGCGCGACGAGACCGAGCGGCCGGAGGGAGTGGCGCTGGGGGTTGCGCGGCTCGTGGGCAGGGAGCGCGGGACAATCGTGCGCGAGACGATGAGGCTTGTCTCCTCGCCGCGCGCGTACCGCGCGATGGCGAAGGGCATGAACCCGTACGGCGACGGCCGGGCGGCGGCGCGGATACGGCGTATCATTGAGAAGCGGATATGATGCTCCAATGGAGAATCTAACAAGAGCCCATCCTCATATCTGGGAAAAATATTGGGATAACTATGCCGGAACGGACATCAATTCCGTCCAGACAACGACGTACTATAAGCTTTTTTCTCATTTGGCGGGCAAGCGTCTTGAAGCGCTTTATCGGGAAAGGGGCCCATTGAAGCTCCTTGAGCTTGGTTGCGGAACAGGCTCCTGCACTCTGGCGTTTACTGCTACGCATGCGGATATGGTAAAAAGCGCTACCTTTGTGGATTTCAGTAATAAGGCTCTTACCATAGTACGCGCTACCGCTATAAAATACGGACTCCAAGGGAAAGTAACCACGATAAACGCAGATCTTTTTCACGCACCTTTTTCGGATAAGTCGTTCGATTTGGTTTGGAATGAGGGCGTTATTGAGCATTTTGATGGTGCATTGAGACAACAATCCTTCGAGGAGATGTGTCGCCTTACGACGGACAACGGGTGTATTGCAGTGATTGTTCCCAATGCACGGAATCCGTTTTTCATCTTGCGGAAATATATTCTTGAAAAGAAAAATAGGTGGCCTTTCGGATTCGAAAAGCCTTTCAGCAACAAAGAATTGGCAGCACTCGGGGCGTTACATCCGGTACGACAGATTCAGATATCGGGTGACTATATCTTCGTTGAATTGGTGAATGTCTGCCTTGCAGTCGTCAATCCGCTGAACAAGTTTCATCGGGGATGGCTAAAAATCCTAAAGATCCTCATGCGTGGTCTTGACATTCTCTTCGTGCCGAGCCTGGTGAAATACTTTGGCCGCAATATAGGCATTGCTTTTCAAAAAAATCCGGTGTAATAGCAGATAGTGACCACCATGGGGCGTACGGAAGATAGTGCTCACAAGAACGATCTAATTCTCAGCAGCCATTTCAGCTCTCTTATTCACTCACTCGCGCTAGATTAGGACAAGATCAGTAGTAATCAGCAGAAGAAACGGGGTACAGTTATGTGGGGCCTTGTCTATGCATACCTGTTCGCGCTTTCGCTCGCCCTGAGCCTGCTCCTCACCCCGCTCGCGCGGCGCGCCGCGGTCCTCACCGGCATGCTGGACGTCCCTGGCGAGCGGAAGGCCCATCGGGGGGCGACGCCCCTCCTCGGCGGGGCCGCCATCTTCGCCGCGGTCGCACTCACGATCCTGCTCAACTCGGCGCTCGCCTTCCTCGCCGCGCGCGGCGGGCCGCTGGCCGCGTTGGTCCCCGCCGGGCTTTCCCCGTACCTCTCCGGCGCGCTCGCGGTCCTGCCGAAGCTCGCGGTGATACTCCTCGGGGGGCTCGTCATATTTCTCATCGGGCTCTGGGACGACGCCGTGGAGCTCTCGCCCCGCGTGAAGCTCCTCGGGCAACTTCTCATGGCGGTCGGACTCGTCGCCCTCGATGTGCGGATCACCCTCTTCGTCCCGTCCTACCTCTTCAGCGCGCTCGTCACCGTCGCCTGGGTCGTGGTCATCACCAACTCGTTCAACCTTCTCGACAACATGGACGGGCTCTGCGCGGGGGTGGCGTGCATCGTCTCCGCCCTGATGGGGGGGATCTCCGCCTTGAGCGGCAACTACTTTATCGCGTCCCTCTTCGCGGTCCTCGCCGGGAGCCTCCTGGGGTTCCTCCGGTATAACTTCAACCCCGCGGGGATTTTCATGGGGGACGCGGGGAGCATGTTCATCGGCTACTTCATCGCCGTGATGAGCGTGATGCAGACCTGGTACCGGCACTCGGCGACCGGCTCGCTCGCCGTGGCGATGCCGCTCGTCATCCTCGCGGTGCCGATCTACGATACCCTGTCGGTCATCGTCATCAGGATCTCCCGGGGGCAGAGCATCTTCCGGGCGGACCGGCGCCATTTCTCCCACCGCCTCACCAATCTCGGGATGTCCGTCCGCGGGGCGGTCCTCTTCGTCTACCTCGTGACGCTCTGCACGGGGCTCTCGGCGGTCTTCCTCCCCCGGGTCGGGTGGCGTGGAGGGACCGTCGTCTTCGTCCAGGTCGCGCTGGTCGTCTCCGTGATCGCCATCCTCGAATATTTCGGGTCGAAGAAAAACGGGGGCGCGTGATGTGCCGCGGGGGCAGGTTCATCGAGGCGGCGCGGGTCGCCGCGGCCGCCCTGCTCGGGGCGCTTCTCCTGGTGAGGCTCCTCTGGACCGGCGTCACCTACCCGGAGAGCGACGCGTTCATCGCCCTCGCGGCGCTCGCGCTGCTCGCGGCGCTGCTCGCCGTTTCCTCTCTCGGAAACGGAGGGTGGCGCCTGCGGGCGGGGGCGGACGGCTGTGTCCTGCTCTATTTCCTCGTGATCCTCGCCCTCTCCCTCGCGACCTCGCGGCGCTGGCTCGCGCAGGGGGTCCTCTTCCAAACGGCCGCCTGCACCGCCGCCTATCTTGTGGCCGCGAACGTGTCCGTCTCACGTCGCGCGCGCAACGCGCTCTGCGCCGCCCTGATCGCCGGGGCGCTCGCCGTCTCACTCTACGGCCTCTACCAGCATTTCCAGGGCCTCGCGGAGACGCGCGCCGCGTTCGAGGGGGCGCTGAGGGGCTGCGACATGGGCTCGGCTTTCATGGGCCGCCTGCTGTCGCGCGCAATCTTCTCGACCTTCTTCTACCCGAACGCCCTCGCCGGTTTTCTCGTCGTGGCGATACCCTTCACGGCCTCGGTGTGCTGGTTCCGGAAGACTGACGCGCTTTCCGCGGCGACCGCGGGGTATCTCTCGCTCCTCGCCGCGTCCTCGGCCGCGTGGGCCTTTTTCCCCGAACTCGCCGGGAAGCCGCTCCTCCTCGCCGGGCTGTTCGCCGCCGTGACCGCGCTCGCCGCGGGGCTCGGGATCGCGGAGAAGCGCGAGGGGGGCATGCTTCGTACGCTCTGCATATTCCCGATCGCGATACTTCCTCTCTGGGCGCTCGCCCTCACGGCCTCGGAGGGCGCCTGGCTCTCGCTCTGCGCGGCCTGCGTGCTGGCTCCGCTCCTGTTCGCCGGGCGGTTCAGGGCCGCGTGGATCATCGTCCTCGCATTCGCCGTCCTGTGTGTCGGGGCGTGGTGCTCCGGCTCAATCCCCGCGGGATTGATGGATAGCCTCGGCGCGCGCGCGGATTACTGGCGCGCGGCCCTCGGGATGTGGAGGGCGCACCCGCTCGCCGGCATGGGTCCGGGGACATTCGCGGGGGCGTACCCCGCCTTCAGGCTGCCCGGCTCCGAGGAGGGGCGGATGGCGCACAGCGCGTACCTCGGGCTCGCGGCGGAAACCGGCGTCGCCGGTCTCGCGGCGTTCCTCTGCATGGCGGTCGCATGGCTTGTCGCACTGCGTTCGGGGGAGGGGAGACAAGAGCCGCTCTGCGCCGCGGTGTTCGTCTCGCTGTGCGCGTTTCTCCTGCACGACGCGGCGGACGTGGGCCTCGTGGTCCCGGGGACGACGTTCACCGTCTGGCTTCTCGCGGGGATCGGCGCGGGCGCCGCCTCTCCGCCCAAGGAATGGAAAAAGCTGTCTCCCTCCGCGGGCATCGCCCTCGCGGCGCTCGTGATTGCTGGCGCGGCGTGGATCGCCGTCCCTCACGCGAGGGCCGAGGCGCACCGACTCTCCGCCGGCCGTTATTCCGATTCGGGGAGGGCGGGGGAGGCACGGGCCGAGATCGAGAAGGCGATCGCGATCGAGGGCGACAACCCGGATTACTGGATGCTGCTCGCGAGGGCGCGGGCGCGGGAGGAGGGGGACGCGCGGGCCCTCGACTCCTACGCGCGGGCCGCCGCGTTGGGGGCGGGGATTCCGTCGTATCATTTCAGCTACGCAATCTGCCTCTGGCGCCTTTGCGGGGCCGGACGCGAGCCCCGGGGCGCAGCCGCGGCGATCTCCGAGCTCAGCCGGGCCATCCGGTGTAATCCCCACGACCCGGACTACCGTCTATTGATGGGGGATTTGCTCGAAAAAACCGGACAGGGAGGGGCCTCTCTGATAGAATACCGGCGCGGCCTCGCCTTGATCGAGACGGCGCAAAGGAAGCCGCGCAGGATCCGCCGCCACAGCCCCGAGTCTCTCGAAAGGCTCCGGGCGATGACGGCGGAGAAGATTCGGGATCTCGAACGGGACCTGCGCGGGGGGAAGGACAGGCAATGAAGGTGCTGGTGATTCACGGTCCCAACCTCCAGCTTCTCGGGGTCCTTGAGCCCGAGATGTACGGCAATGCGACCATCGGGGAGATCAACGCGGGCCTCAAGGCGGTTGCGGCCGAGGAGGGGATCGAGGTCGAGATCGTCCAGTCGAACCACGAGGGTGAGATCGTGGACCGGATCGGCGGGGCGATGGGACGCTGCGACGCGATCATGATCAATCCCGCGGCGTACACCCACACAAGCGTCGCGATCCGCAACGCGATCGCCTCCGTGAAGATTCCCACGGTCGAGGTGCATCTCTCCAACATCCACGCGCGCGAGGAGTTCCGGCGTGCCTCGCTCGTCGCCCCGGTCGCCGTCGGCCAGATTTCGGGATTCGGCCCCCGAAGCTACTATCTCGGGCTCCGGGCCGTCGCGGCACTGCTCAAGGGGCCCCTGCATGGGAAATCCTGACCGCCTCGCCCGCCTCCGGACGCTGATGCGGAACGAGGGGCGGGAGTGCCTACTCGTCACAAGCCTTTCGAACATACGCTACCTCACCGGATTCACCGGCAGCGCGGCGCGATGCCTCGTCTCCGCGCGGGAGTGTCTGCTCATCACCGATTTTCGCTACCGGCTCCAGGCCGAACGCGAGGCGGACGGCTGCCGCATCCTCGCCGTGTCCCCCCGGGAGTCGTTCGCCGCGGTGGCCGCGCGTATCCGGAAACTCGGGCTTCGCGAGGTATCGTTCGAGCCCGACGCGCTCGCCTACGGCGCATGGCTCGCCATGAGGCGCGCCTGCCGCGGCGGATGCCGCCTCGCCCCTTCTCCCCCGCTCGTGGAACGGCTCAGAGCGGTCAAGAGTCCCCCCGAACTGGCGCTGCTCCGGCGGCTCGCACGAATGGCCGACGCGGTCCTCGCCGAGTGTCGCCCCCGCATCAGGCCCGGCATGACGGAGCGGGAGATCGCCGCCCTCCTCGATCGCGCGGCGTTCGACGCGGGAGCCGAGGAGACGGCGTTCCGTCCGATCGTCGCCGCGGGGCCCCGCGGGGCGATGCCGCACCACCGCTCCGGCGCCGCGGTCGTGCGGGGGGGGGAACCGCTCCTCATCGATTTCGGGACGAGGGCCCGCGGGTACAATTCCGACTTGACGCGCACGTTTCATTTGGGTAAAGTGACCTCACGGTATGGTGAGGTGTACCGGGCGGTTCTCGTAGCGCAACAGTTTGCGCTGCAAACAATAAAAGCCGGGGCCATCGTCTCTGAGGTCGACCGCGCCGCGCGGGAGTCGATCGCCGCGGCGGGGTATGGAAAGTACTTCGGCCACGCGCTCGGACACGGAATAGGCCTCGAAGTGCACGAAGCGCCCCGCATAAGCCGCGAAAACCGGGAGAGGCTCGAGCCGGGCATGGTTTTTACGGTGGAGCCTGGGATATACATTCCCGGCTGGGGCGGCGTGAGGATCGAGGACATGGTGGCGGTAACGCCGCGCGGGTGCGCCGTGCTCACCGCTTCGGCGAAAGAACCCGGGGACAGCCTGTTATGAACATAAAAGAGATCAAAGAGATCGTCGGGCTCATGAACGAGAACGAGATCACCGAGTTCGTGATCGAGCGCGAGGGGTTCAAGCTCTCGATCAGGAAAGGCTCGCGGCCCGACCAGGCGCCCGCCATCACGCAAACGGCGGCCGCCCCGGCAGCGGCGCCCCCCCCGCACGCGGAGCCGGAGAAGAAGGAGCCCGAGGGCGTCTATATCATGTCACCGATGGTGGGGACCTTCTACGCGGCCCCTTCGTCCGATTCGAAACCGTACGCCGAGGTCGGGCAGGAGGTGGACGAGAACACCACCGTCTGCATCATCGAGGCGATGAAGGTGATGAACGAAATCAAGGCCGAGCGAAAGGGCAGAATCATCGAGGTCCTCGCGGAGAACGGCGAGGCCGTCGAGTTCGGGAAGAGGCTTTTCAGGATCGGATAGGGCCGGGGGACGGGCATGTTCGAAAAAATCCTGATCGCGAACCGGGGCGAGATAGCCCTGCGCGTCATTCGCGCCTGCAAGGAGCTGGGCATACGCTCCGTCGCGGTCTACTCCGACATCGACGCCAATTCCATGCACGTCGGGATGGCCGACGAGGCGATCTGCATCGGGCCGGCCGCGAGCGCGAAGAGCTACCTCAACATCGCCGCGATCATCAGCGCCGCGGAGATCGCGGACGTCGAGGCGATCCACCCCGGCTACGGCTTTCTCGCCGAGAATCCGCACTTCGCGGAAATCTGCGAGAGCTGCGGCATACGCTTCATCGGCCCGAAGCCCGAGAACATCCGGCTCATGGGCGACAAGGTCGAGGCCCTCCGGACTGCCCGGGCGGCGGGCATCGAGATCCTGCCCGGGAGCGAGGGGGTGGTGAACGACCGCGACGAGGCGCTCAGGGTGGCGCGGCGGATCGGCTACCCGGTGATGATCAAGGCGGTCGCCGGCGGAGGGGGGAAGGGCCTGCGGCTCGCCCACAACGACGTGAGCCTCGCGAACGCCTTCCTGACCGCCCGGACGGAGGCGGAGGCCGCCTTCGGGAATCCCGGTGTCTATATCGAGAAGCGCCTGGAGCAGCCGCGCCACGTCGAGGTGCAGATCCTCGCCGACACGCGGGGAAACGTGATCCACCTGAACGAGCGGGACTGCAGCATCCAGCGGCGGCACCAGAAGCTGATCGAGGAGTCGCCCTCGCCCCGCCTCTCCCCAAAGCTCAGGACCAGGATGGGACGCGCCGCCGTTCGCCTCGCCGAGAAGATCGGCTACGTCAGCGCCGGGACAATCGAGTTCCTCCTCGACCGGAACGACAACTACTATTTCCTGGAGATGAACACCCGCATCCAGGTCGAGCACCCGGTCACCGAGATCGTGACCGAAACGGACATCGTCAAGGAGCAGTTCCGCATCGCCACGGGGGAGAGCCTGAAGATCGTACAGAGCGCGGTCCAGATTCACGGCCACGCCATCGAGTGCCGGATCAACGCGGAGGACTGGGAGCGCGACTTCGCCCCGTGCCCGGGGACGGTGACCGCCTATCACCCGCCGGGCGGCCCGGGGGTGCGCGTGGACTCGCACGTCTACGCGGGCTACGAGATCCCGTCCCACTACGACTCCATGGTCGCGAAGGTAATCTGCGTCGGGCACACGCGCGAGAGCGCGGTCACGCGGATGCAGCGCGCGCTCGACGAGTACGTCATCGAGGGGATCAAGACCACGATCCCCTGCCACCGCTTCATCATGAGCGACCCGCGCTTTCGCAAGGGAAAGTACTACACCGATTTCGTGGACGAGCTCATGGAGGTCCAGAGGAAGAAGAAGGCGTAGGGCGCTGATAATGACAATCGGTTCTACCGGGGGGGGGGAGCAATGACATTCATACGATCCGCGCTGCTGGTCATCTTCATCGCCGTCGCCCTGTCGCTCGGGGTCATCATGCTCTGGTCGTTTCTCGCGGAGGCCGGCCTCGCGCCGATGCCGTTCAACCCCGCGGAGACCGCGGCGCGCCTCTTCTCCTCCCCGTGGAACTGGCGCGCGGGCCTCATCCTCGTCGCCGCGGGGGCGGGGGTCATCCTGCTCAAGATGCGGGAGATGCGGCGCGAGCAGTGCATCGCCTTCGACAACCCGAGCGGCGAAGTGGCGATCTCCATGGACGCGGTCGAGGACTTCATCCGCCGCGCCGGGGCCGACTTCAGCGGGGTGAAGAGCCTGGTGCCGAGGATCCACGCCGGCGCCGAGGGGATCGGCATCGCCATACGGATGGACGTCTGGTCGGGGGCCAATATCCCGCGGCTCAGCGAGGAGATGCAGAATGCCATCAAGAACAAGGTCCAGGACTCGCTCGGGATCAACGTGAGCGAGGTGAGCGTCAGCGTGGGCAAGATACTGGGGGACGCGGCGGGCGAGGGCGACGCGAGCGCGGACGATACGATTGATTGAAGGTCATTCTCGTCACTGGAATCCGGAGGAGCGCGCATGAAGAAGATAGGGGTCCTCACCGGCGGCGGCGACTGCCCGGGCCTGAACCCGGTCATCGCGGGCGTCGTGCGGAAGGCGATGATCGAGGGGTACGAGGTGGCGGGGATCCGGCGCGGCTGGAAGGGGATGATCGAGTGCGACGAAACGCCGCTCGGCCTCAAGGACATCCTCGGCATCGTGCGCGAGGGCGGCACCATCATCAGGACCTCGCGCACCAACCCGTGCACGAACGACAATCTTATGCAGAAGGTCATGGAGAACTTCCGGAAGATGGGGCTCTTCGCCCTGGTCGCCATCGGCGGGGACGACACGCTCGGCGCGGCGAAGAAGATGTTTGACGCGGGGCTCCCCACGGTGGGGGTCCCGAAAACCATCGACAACGACCTCTCGGGCACCGACCGCACCTTCGGGTTCGACACCGCCATCAACACCGCGATGGAGGCCTGCGACCGCCTGAGCACGACCGCGGAGTCGCACGAGCGCGTGATGGTCGTCGAGATCATGGGCCGGCACGCCGGGTGGATGGCGCTCTGGGCCGGGCTCGCGGGCGGGGCGACCTACATCCTCATCCCCGAGGTGAAGACCGACCTCGACGACCTGTGCCGGGTGCTCAGGGAGCGCCACGAGAACTACTCCGACTTCAGCATCGTGGCGGTGGCGGAGGGCGCGGAGCTCGGCGGGGACATGCATCTCCAGGGCGGTGAGAAGGACGCGTTCGGACACGTCAGGCTCGGCGGCATCGGCGAGCGGCTCGCCGCGGAGATCCAGAAGCGGACCGGGTACGAAACGCGGCACGTCGTCCTGGGGCATCTCCAGCGCGGCGGAAGGCCCTCGGCCCTCGACCGGTACATCGGCCTCCGGTTCGGGCTGCACGCGGTCGAGCTAATCGCGGCGGGGAAATTCGGCCGGATGGTGAGCCTCCAGGGAAACCAGGTGACCTCCGTCCCCCTGTCGGACGCGGTGTCGAAACTGAGGACGGTGAGTCCGGAGCTCTATGAAGAAGCCCGCGCTTTCTTTATCTAGGATGCGGGAGCGGGTCGAGGCCGAGCTCGGTGAGTCGGCCGCGCTCATGCTCAGGATCTCGAAGGAGGAGTCCGGGACGATCTGCCGGATGGCCGGGATCCTGGCGGACTGCCTCGGGAAGGGCGGTATGCTCCTCATCTGCGGGAACGGCGGCAGCGCCGCCGACGCGCAGCATTTCGCCGGGGAGCTCGTGGGGCGGTTCATGATCGAGCGCGCGCCGCTCCGGTGCATCGCCCTCTCCGCCGACACCGCCGTGCTCACCGCCATCGGGAACGACTACGGCTTCGAGCATGTCTTCGCCCGGCAGGTCGCCGCGCACGGGAGGGAAGGGGATCTGCTCCTGGCGGTCTCCACGAGCGGGAAATCGCCCAATATACTTGAGGCCGTCTGCGCGGCAAAACGTCTGAAGATGCGGGTGCTCGCACTGAGCGGGAGAGACGGGGGGCCGCTCGCCCGTCAGGCAGACCTCTGCATCACCGTCCCCTCGAAGCTGTCGCCCCGCATCCAGGAAGTCCACGCCGCGCTGGGCCATATCCTTTGCGGCCTCGTCGAGCAGTCGCTCTTCGGGAAGTGATCCCCGCCCGTGCACGTGCCGGAGACGCGGGGACTCCATTCTTGTTTCTCCTCCCCCTGTGAAGGGGGAGGGTTGGGGTGGGGGTGAGTTTTCTTTCATCATGAAAAATAAAATCCTATCGAGGAAGGAGATGCGGGCCGAGGCCCGCCGCCTGAAGGCGGCCGGGAAGATCGTTGTCTTCACGAACGGCTGCTTCGATATCCTGCACCTAGGCCATGCCCGCTACCTCCGGGAAGCCCGGGCGCTCGGCGACGCCCTCGTCGTGGGCGTGAACAGCGACGGGTCGGTGAAACGGCTCAAGGGGGCCGGGAGGCCGCTCGTGCCCGAGGCGGACCGGGCGGAGATGCTCGCCGCGCTCGAAGCCGTGGATTACGTCACGGTGTTCGAGGAGGACACGCCCGCCGCGCTCGTCGCGGAGCTCGTGCCGGACGTCATCGTCAAGGGTGGCGACTACCGGCCGGGAGACGTGGCGGGGCGCGAGACCGTCGAGGCGGCGGGGGGCAGGGTGGTCATCATCCCGCTGATCGAGGGCCGGTCCACCACGGGCCTCATCGCGAAGGCAGCGCGGCTCCGGTCTCACGCGAAAAAACCCGGCCGATGAGCGCGCGGCCTTTTCTCCCTCCCCCCGTGACGGGGTAGGGGTGGGGGTGTTCCTGCTCTGCGGATAGCCCCCGGGACTTTGCATGACGACGCGATCACGCATCGGCCTCTATATCATCCTCGATAGGGCCCTTCTCGGCGACCGCGACCCCGCCGCGGTGCTGCGGTCGCTGCTCGACGCGGGCGCCGGCTGGTTCCAATACCGGGACAAACGGGCGTCGGACGAGGAAGTCGCCGGGGAGCTCGCGCGGCTCGGTCCCCTCTGTCGGTCGGGGGGGGCGAGGCTCCTCGTCAACGATCGCGCGCACCTCGCGGCGTCGCGTCACGCGGACGGGGTGCACCTCGGGGCGTCGGACATGGCGGTGGGGGAGGCCCGGCGGCTCCTCGGCCCGGGGAAGATCATCGGCCGGAGTGCGCAGACGGTCGACGAGGCGTTGCGCGCGAGAGACGAGGGGGCCGACTATCTCGGCGCGGGCGCGGTGTACCCCACGACCACGAAGGGCGACGCCGCGCCTCTCGGCGTGGCGGGCCTCGCGGCGATATGCCGCGCGGCGGGGGATCTCCCCTCGCGGATCCGTGAACGCCATCATTCCCCTCCCCCTGTGAGGGGGAGGGATAGGGAGGGGGGGAGGACCGCAGCGGAAAATGTCGGCGTCCGGACGCCGGGGATTCCGGTGGTCGCCATCGGAGGAATCACGCGGGCGCGCGCGGCCGAGGTGCTTGCGGCGGGGGCTTCAGGTGTCGCGGTCGCCTCCGCGGTGCTCTCTGCGGCGGACCCGGGAGAAGCCGCGCGCGGGATCGTCGAGGAGATCGGGCGTTTCGTCAGGGCGCATGGATCGGGGTTGAATTCATGAGCACAAAACCCGTGCTGCAGATCATCGAGGCGAGAAAGGGACGGATCACCCCTGAGATGCGCGCCGTCGCGCGCGCCGAACGGGTTAGACCCGAGTACGTGATGGAGTCCGTGGCCGCGGGGACGGTGGTGATTCTCCGGAACCGGCTCCATCGCCGCGCCGCGCCGTGCGGCATCGGCCGGGGCCTGAGGACCAAGGTCAACGCGAACATCGGCACCTCCGCCGACTGCGCGAAGCCCTCTCTCGAGATCGAGAAACTCAAGGCCGCCGTCGACGCGGGCGCCGACGCGGTGATGGACCTCTCGACGGGGGGAGACCTCGCGGCGATGCGGAAAAAGATCATCGCGGCCTGCCCCGTCCCCCTCGGCACGGTGCCGATCTACCAGGCCGCCGTGGCGCGGGCCCGGGCGGGCGGCGGCATCGCCTCGATGACGGAGGACGAGATCTTCGAGGCGATCGAGGAGCACGGCAGGGACGGAGTGGACTTCGTCACCGTCCACTGCGGCGCGACGCTCGCCGCCCTCGAGCGCCTGAAGAAACAGGGGCGCGTCATGGACATCGTGAGCCGCGGGGGGGCGTTTCTGGTGACCTGGATGGTCGCGAACGGGAGGGAGAACCCGCTCTACCGCGATTTCGGCCGGCTGGTAGAGATCGCGGCGCGCCACGACATGGCGCTCAGCCTGGGGGACGCGATGCGGCCGGGGTGCATCGCGGATGCCAACGACCGGGCGCAGTTCCAGGAGCTGCTCACGCTCGGGGAGCTCCGCGCCCACGCGCACCGCGAGGGGGTGCAGGTGATGATCGAGGGCCCGGGGCACGTGCCGATCCACCGGATCGAGGAGAACGTGAAAATCGAGAAGGAGGTCTGCGGGGGCGCGCCGTTCTACGTCCTGGGGCCGCTCGTGACCGATGTCGCCCCGGGCTATGACCATATCGCGTGCGCGATCGGAGGCGCCGTGGCGGGAGCGGCGGGGGCTGATTTCCTCTGCTACGTGACCCCGACCGAGCACCTGGGCCTGCCGGGGCCGGACGATGTTCGCGAGGGGGTGATCACGGCCCGGATCGCCGCCCACGCGGCCGACCTCGCGAAGGGAGTCTCCGGCGCCGCCGACTGGGACCTCGCGATGTCGCGGAAGCGCAGGGCGCGGGACTGGGAGGGGATGCTCGCGCTCGCGCTCGACCCGGCGAAAGCCCGGGCGATCCGGAAGGCGAGCCCGCCGCGCACCTCCGACGTCTGCACGATGTGTGGGGACTACTGCGCCATTAAAGTCGTTGAAAAACACTTGAAGAAGGGTCGCGGATAGAGTAATAACGTGTCCGCGGAAGCTGCCCTGCTTTTCCCCTCCCCCTCCGAAGGGGGAGGGTCAGGGCAGGGGTGAAGTTCAAAGAAAGGACGTGCAGATGAGCATTCTCGTGGTGGGATCGGTGGCGCTGGACACCGTGGAGACGCCGTTCGGGAAGCGGGAGCGGGCGCTCGGCGGCTCGGCGACGTTCTTCTCCGTCTCGGCGAGCTTCTTCGCGCCGGTGAACCTTGTCGCGGTGGTGGGGAAGGACTTCCCGAAGGAGCACATCGAGTTCCTGAAATCCCGGAAGATCAACACGAAGGGGCTGAAGGTGCTCGACGGAAAGACGTTCCACTGGGTCGGGTCGTACAAGTACGACATGAACGAGGCGATCACCCATTCGACCTGCCTCAACGTCTTCGAGCAGTTCAAGCCCGAGATACCGAAGGAGTACCGGAACAAGGGGTATTTGTTCCTCGCAAACATCGATCCCGAGCTCCAGATGTTGGTGCTCAATCAGATGGAGAATCCGAAGCTCGTCGCCTGCGACACGATGAACTTCTGGATCCAGGGGAAAAAGGACGCGCTCATCGCGCTCCTCAAAAAGGTGAACATCGTCGTGCTCAACGAGGCGGAGGCGCGCCAGCTCACACAGCAGTTGAACCTCGTGAAGGCGGCGAAGATGATCATGGCGTGGGGGCCGTCGAACGTGGTCATCAAGAAGGGGGAGCACGGCGCGCTCCTCTTCGGCAGGGAGGGGATATTCTCGGCCCCCGGGTTCCCGATGGAGGATATCACGGACCCGACAGGCGCCGGGGACACCTTCGCGGGCGGGTTCATAGGGCACCTTGCGCGGGAGAAGAAGACGGACTGGAAGACCCTCCGGCAGGCGGTCATCTACGGGAGCGTGATGGCGTCGTTCAACGTGGAGGATTTCAGCCTCGACCGGATGCGGACGCTCACCGACAAGGAGATCGCCTACCGCTACCGCCAGTTCGTCACCCTGGCATGCTTTGAATAATCAACCTGGTGTAATTGCGAGCCCCGTCATCCGGCAGGCAGGTGCGTGTCAGGTGACGGGGCGAAGCAATCTCCCCGCTGAATGCGGAAAGCCGAAGTGGAGTGTTGAAAACAGCGGGTCTCGGTGCTAGAATACGCTTCGCCTCTCGGGGCGGGTGTAGCTCAGTGGTAGAGCTCCAGCTTCCCAAGCTGGCTATGAGGGTTCGATTCCCTTCACCCGCTCCATTTTTATTCTCTGCTTTTTCGTGGATGTAAAGAAGATCTAGATCTATTTCTTCTCTTGGCCATGCCAGGATAATGGGAGCGAGCTATTTCTTTTTTTAGTTTGGAGGGAACGCCTGCCTCATCTGCATAGTGCGTCCATTGTGAGACTGCGTGTATGATTTTATCGATTGCCTCGGGTGCGTCCTTGATACCCGTCTGTTTAGCAACGGTAAGAAAATCGGATCGGGTAATGCCCTCTCGCTTACCGTTGATGCTCATTTGATGGCGACTTGTCCAACGTCCTGCAGGGTTGAAAGCCCACGTGAGATCAAATGCGGGGGATAATTGCCATTGCCCTCGCGTATCCATTAAAAATTCGATGTTCTTTGTATGATCATCTCGGTTGCATGCCAGCACATTAAAGACCATACGCCTGTACATTTCCTTCATCGTCTCATGACCGAGGTTCAGGCGGCGGATCACGGAAAAGGCTTGCTCGTAGCTGTATTCGCCCGCGGCATTGAAGTCGTAGTGAGCCATGGCGCAAAGAGACTGGGTGTGGATTTTGTCGCCCTTTTTGTCCCGGTCGAATCGCCTCGTCATGAAGTGGGCCCGACCGTTTTCCTCCAATAATCGGCATGTGCTCATCCGGATATCGGCTGAGATCGCCATCGTATAATAGGCATACTCTACGCGGCCATAGCCCTTTGGATCGCCGAGCGCCGTATCGTTCACCCCATCGAATTTTAGAATCCACGGCTCAAAACCGGGTGGGGGCTGAACCTGGCCGGATCGAACTTCGTGGGTGCTCGGATTCCAGGCAATAACAGCTTTAGCGCGATTCCCTCCCGCTGAGGAACCCACACGTATGATGGTTTTCAAAGCTTCAGCCCGGGAGCCCTGTAAATTCACGACCCAGTTTGTGCGATGGCGAAGAATATCGGCCGCCAACTGTGTCAGTTCCGATATTTCTATCGGTATCGCTTTTCGTTCCTGGGGTCCGATTGCCGGTTTGAATTCAAGCGCGCCCATGCCGCGCGTGCCGATGTAGCAGAGCCGTTCGATGGAGGTAAAATCTTCGATAGATCTGCCAAGGCGCTGTAACCATGCATCGATGAGACGATTGCCGAACCGGTCCGGGAGTGAATCTGACAAAAGGCCCGGCAGACCCCGAAAAGTTTTGAAGTTCAAACCTGGAAATGAAAATATCCCGCGCTGCAATGGCATCATCAACGGCGCGATATTCAGCCCGGTGCGCAGAAAGTCATCTGTATATTCGAAGCGGGCGATGGTGTGTTCTTCATCCCATGCCGCTGCGCCAACCTCGTGCCCCCAGAGGAAGACGGTCGTTACGTTTACTCTGCGTATGCGCGCGGGCATGGATTAATTCGGCTCCGTTTTGCGGCTAAGACGTGAGCCGTACGCATGGTGTCTTTCGCGGCCTTTAAGCTTGGCTAGTTGAACGGGACTCAACCCCGGTTCGGGCAGAAACATACTTAATTGGTCCAGCTTATTAAGAGCCCGTAGAATCCGCATCATGCTTTTTAGGGTACATCCTCGCCCGGATTCGACCATTTGGACGAGATTACGAGCGACTCCGGCGTGTTGAGCCAGCGCCATTTGGCTGATATTCTGATTGAGGCGTTCTTGTTGGATCCTTTTACCAAGTTCGTCCAGTATTGCCTTATCACTCATGGCTGTGAAATTCATGCGCCCACTCCTCAGTTCCGGTGGTATTCGCAACTATAGTATCAAAAAGGGTTTATTGGTCAACAATAATATACACAAAAAATTGGGCATATTAGCCAATAGATGGCAAATATGCCCAATATAAGGTGCTAAATGTCATATACCTAGCTTGCCTCGAATCCCCGCCCGATCCCTCCCGCGCGGCATGATTTGGTCGGCACGCCATAGAGCACAGCCAGGTTTCGATCCAGCATGACCCTCTGCCCGCGCAGCAGGATGATCTTTCGTTCGATGCGTTCGGAGGGAATCAGTTCCTTGCTCATGGCGCATCCACTCTTAGCACTATTTTTATGCCGCCGGGATCGCTGCAAGCCTAGCGCAACGCCGGCGGATATGACATATTATATGGATACTACACGGGGGAGCAGCCATGAAGACGAGATTCAAGCACGTGAACATCATCGCGGCGGACTGGGACACGCTCGCCCGGTTCTACGAGGAGGTCTTCGGCTGCGTCCGGGTTCCTCCCGAGAGCCGGATCGACGACCCGTGGCTCGCACGGGGCACCGGCGTGCCGGGGGCGAGCCTGAGGGGGCTGAAACTGACGCTTCCCGGGTGCGATAAAAAAGGCCCGCTCCTCGAGATATTCCAGTTCTCCGAGTCGGAGGGGAAACTCCCCGCGAGGGCGAACCGGAGGGGGTTCGGCCACCTCGCGTTCGAGGTGGAGGACGTGGCGAGCGGACTTGCAGGGATTATCGCGCACGGCGGATCGACGCTCGGGGAGGTGACCGTGCACGAGGACGGCAAGGGGGCGTTCACCTTCGTCTTCGCGACGGACCCCGAGGGGAACATCGTCGAGCTGACGAACTGGAAGCTGAGAGTGTGAGGATATTGGGGTCGAGCCACGATATCTCATTGTGGTTGAAAAGGATGTAATGGTTTAGTACTCTAAAAAAAGCCTTAGAAGCGATTTTTAACCCTATTTCTTGCTTTTAAGGAATGTTCCCTTGCACGAGGAGATTGGATTACCATGCCACGTGCAAACAGGTATATCCAGCCGGGGTATCTGTATCATATCACCCACCGGTGTCACGATCGTTCCTTCCTTTTGAAATTCTCACAGGACCGCAACTATTATCGAAAATGGCTTCATGAAGCAGCTGCCCGCTTCAAGGTCTCCGTCCTCGGCTACTGCGTAACCTGCAATCATATCCACCTCGTCCTGCGCTCCTGCGCGAAGGATTCAATCGGCAGATTAATGCATCTTCTCCAGAGCAGGAGCGCCCAGCACTACAATTGGAGGAAGGGACGGAAGGGGGCATACTGGGAAGACAGGTATTCTTGCACGATGATCGATAGCGGCCGTTATCTCTGGAATTGCCTTGTGTACATCGATCTCAACATGGTACGAGCGGGAAAAGTGAAACACCCTTTGGAATGGGAATGGTGTGGCTACAATGAGTTCATGGGAACGAGGAAACGATACAGGATTCTTAACACAGAGATACTCCTTCCGCTGCTCGGCTATTCCGATCTTCAAAAGGCTAGAGACTCCTACTCCGACTGGATTTCAAAATGGATTGTGAGAGGAGACATAGCACGCAACCCGATATGGACAGGCAGCCTGGCGGTTGGGAACAAGCGATTCGTTGAATCTATAAGAAAGCACAGTCGGCGGGTGAGAACGTATATCAATGAAGAGGTAACCCCCGAAGGGATTTCCATCTGGAGTGTAATGGAAGAGCGGTCTCCTTATACTTGATTTTAGAGGGGGAAAATAGTGTTTAAGGCTGTTTTAAGGGAGCTAATAAGGCGTAATGCTTTGATAGGGAATAAGATATCGTGGCTCGACCCCAATATATGAAGATCAACCCCCGGGTTCGCGACTGGCTGCTGGAGGCGGACGAGCCGTCCATCCGGTATCGGACACTTGTCGAGCTTCTGGACCGGAGCGAGTGCGATCCGGAGGTCGTCACCGCGAAAAAGGCGATCCCCGCAAGCGAGCCCGTCCGCCGCATCCTCGAGAGAATGCACCCGGACGGCTACTGGCTCCAGAAGAACCCGCGTACCGGCGAATGGGCGGGGAAGGGGATCGAGTACGGGGCGTTCGCCACCACCCACTTTTGCCTCGCATACCTCGCGGAACTCGGCCTCGACAGGACGCACCC
The DNA here is from genome assembly GCA_037133055.1 of Chlamydiota bacterium. Classification (GTDB taxonomy): domain Bacteria; phylum Auribacterota; class Tritonobacteria; order UBA1439; family UBA1439; genus UBA1439. The sequence goes on along the minus strand of JBAXOY010000004.1, from coordinate 21,887 downwards.
GCTCGTTCGGAAAGCGGCGGAGAGATACCTCAATCTTCAGAAGGCCGACGGCGACTTCCTGCGCCATTATTCGTGCTTCTACGCCTACAACATACGGACGTTTATCCTGCTCGGGTACCGGGACGACGCGAGGGTGCGGAGGACGATCGGGCTCATGCTCGACACGGTCCGCCCTGACAGCGGGTACCTGTGCGACATGCACGAGGGAAAATACGCGAAGAGGGTGGTGAAGAGCTGCGTGCGGGGAAGCGTGAAGGCGCTGATGGCGTTCGCGGAACTCCCCGAATACAGGCGGCATGCGCGCTGCACGGCCCTCGCGCGGTATTTTCTGAAGAGGGAATGCCTGTTCAGAATGGACGATCGGCGTAAACCGGTAAACTTCGACGTGACGCGCACTATTTGTCCCGTCACCTGGCGGGCGGCGTTGAACGATATCCTGTATGCGCTCAGCCGTCTCGGGTACGGGAAGCGAAGGGAAACGGCGAGGGCGTGGGCCATCCTGGAGGGGAAACGGGACGCGGACGGCAGATACGTCCTCGACTGGACTCCCGTGCAGGCGCTCCTCAAGGCCGGGAAGAGGGGGGAGCCGAGCAAGTGGGTGACCCTGTACGCATTGATGGCATTGGAATCCCGGCAGAATAATGCGACCGTATAGGCGGGAAAAACGGGGGCTGAATCCCCCGCTGCGGATGGTGTATCGAATCGTGCCTCCCGGGACATCGTGATGCTCTGGGGAAAGGAGCGGGAATGAGGGCACTGCGCGCAATGGCGGCGGGAATCTTGTTATTCATTTCGTTCATATCGTCCTTTGCGGGAGCCCAACAGGAGGATTATTCCCTCTACTGCGTCGTATCGCCCGCGGGAAGCAGCTATGCCCCGCCCGCGGGAGTCGAGGTCTGGACCAGGTTCCTAATAGAGGGGGAAGAGGCTGCCGTCGTCGCCGCTCGGCGATCGCTGAAGGGTCCTCTCGCCCCCGGCGGCGGGCGCTGTATCGCGATCGACGATCCCGAACCGGGCGAGGAGCTCTACGTGGTGTGGGCGCGCCGAGGGCTGGACTTCGAGTTCCTGGACCGGAACGCATCACTATTGCTCTGCGGCGGGAGCACGGCGCTCGTGAGAGCCCCGCGCGCATCCGTCGGCCTCCTCTCCTCGGCGGGAATGGAGCTGAAGGCGCTGCTCCCTCCGCCGCAGGCCGGCTCCGCGCGGGTCCAACCCCTGCCGCCCCCGGAGAAGCTGTCCCGTCGCTCGGACCTGGTCCAGGAGATCATCGACCGGATCATGGAAGGCGATATCACCGCCATGATCGGCAACCTGAGCGGGGTGAACAGCGTCACGATAGGCGGGGCGCCGTACACACTGCAGACCCGCAACTCCTATCAGGTGATCCCGATAGAGAAGGCCACGCGGTACGGGTACGAGTATTTCCAGGCGCAGGGGCTCACGGCCGCGTACCACGAGTATGTCTGGGACGGCAACTCCTTGCGGAATGTCTATGCCGAGCAGACGGGGACCGTCAACCCGGACAATGTGGTCATCGTGTGCGCCCACGTCGATGATATGCCGGAGGGTGGAACCGCGCCGGGAGCGGATGACAACGCGAGCGGATCCACGGCGGTCCTCCTCGCCGCATCCGTGCTCAAGGGGTACCGGTTCGAGAACACGATCGTCTATGTCCTTTTCACCGGTGAAGAACAGGGACTGATAGGGAGCCACTATTTTGTGCAAGCCCTCGCCGGAATGGGGAAGAACGTCCTCGGCGCGCTCAACTTCGACATGATCGCCTACGACGGGAACGCGGACGGCTGGATGGAGGTGTACTGCGGATCGATGGCCGAGTCGGGGGCGATGGCGGATCTCCTCGTCGAGACCATAGGCCGGTATTCGCTGCCGCTCGCGCCGCACAAGTACACGACAGGAGGCGCGGGATGGAGCGATCACTCAAGATTTTGGGACGCGGGATATCCGGCTATTGTCGGGATCGAAGATAACGGCGCCGACTTCAACCCGTACTACCACACCATCAATGACACGCGGGCCATCTGCAATCCCGGCTACGCGACCCAATGCGTCAAGGCAGCGGCCGGCACGCTCGCCCGGGTGGCGGTCCCCTCCGGGGAGGGGCCGACACCCGGCCCCACCCCGACGCCGTCGCCGACCCCCGAAGCTCAGGCCGGGATTACGCTCAACGGGACTTCGTTCGCGGCCGGCGATTCTTTCACCTCCCGGTTTATCCTGAACCGTTCCATCGAGCGCCTCTTCACCGCCTACGCGGTGATCATTCTCCCCGACGGCTCGATGCTGGACGCGATAACGCTGGGGCCGGTGACGCCGGTAGCGTCTTCCGTCCACGGGCTTGCCTCCCCCTTCACGTACCCTCTCCTCTCGACCACGGTCTTTCCGGGCGCGCCAACGGGTGCGTACGAAATCGTGGCTGCGTTCTTCGATCCGTGCCGGCCGATCACAGGGCGCGGGGACGCGTTCATGGAGGCCGCGGCTCGGTTCACGATCAGATGAGCGGGTTTCACTCCGGACACCTGCGGGGTGTCTCACGGCGTCCCCGCTATGGGGGAGGTACATGAACGAGAGGGCCGGCCTCGCAGCATGGTGTGGGGAAAGAGCGCGGGTCGAGTCGGGAATCACAGCGGCGAGAGCAGCCTGTGGAATTCCCACCAGTCGACGCCGTAGGGCACGTCATCGAAATGGGAGAGCGTGTAACTGTCTTCGTGTCCGTCGGATTGGACCAGATGCCCATACATATGGGCCCCGATCTCCTGCACCGAACCGAACGGACCGTAGATCCCCTTGAACGCGTCGAAGGCATGCTCAAGGTAGTAGAACCCGCCGGGGCCTTCCCCGTAGCACACCGCGTGGTCGCTGTAGCGGGCCCTTTCCAACCAGAGAAGGCGACAGGCGTAGCCGTTCCGGCCGAGGAGGTACTTTTCGAAGGCGGACTGGGCCGTGCAATCGCCCTGCCCGTTTGCGTACACCTCCTCCGGAGAGAGATATCTCCAGGTGCGCATCGTGCTCCCGTCCGTTTCCCATCCGGGCCACCCGTAGGAGATGTGCGCGTTCATCCAGGAAAGCAGATCGCCGGGGCCATTCAGCACCACGGCCAGACGCGCCAATCCGCTCACGGTGAAAGAGGTTTGCCAGAGATAGTAGGATTGCGTGGAGCCCGCCGGCGCCACCGCGCAGTACAGGTCATGCCGCGCGGGAGAGAGGTCTTTCACGGGCACCCCGCCGAAGAGATCCTCGTCCACGGCCTCCGTGACACCCGTTCTCCATGGAGTCACGCCGAGCGGCATGGGGGAGAGGGTGGAGTTCTCCCCCAGAATCAGGATGGCACGCGGATCTAGGGACGGCGCAAACAGGGCGAAATACACGTCCACGGGGCCCGCGAATTGCGGGAGCCCGATCCGGAGGCGCACGGTGTCGCCGCCGGTTGCCGCGCCGCCCAATCCGATGGGCTGCGCGCTCGTCGGGTCATCGCTGATGACCGGATCGGCGGGCGCGGGGAATGAGAATGTGCGGGGGCTTCCGGAGGGGAGAGGCATCAGGCGCGCGTTCGGCTGCCCGAATCCGGCGGGTGTGATCAGGGCCATCGCGGCAGTCGTCATGGCGGCACAACGGATTGAGTGCATGATCGGAAACCATAGCATGGCGGTGCTCAAGATGCAAGGCAATGTCCATGCCAGGCAATCTCCATGCCCCGATCTCCATGCCCCGGAAGAAGCCCGACATGGCATTTTCGCAGGGATTAGAGGGCCGCAGGATGATCCCCGGTGAATGTTCCCTCGCGCGGGCGTTATGTGTTAGAATGTCCCACTGAGAGAGCCCGAACGACATTTCTGGAGAACCCATGGCGATCACCCGCACGGACGTTGAGTATGTCGCCCGGCTCGCGCGCCTCAGCCTCACCGAAGAGGAGAAGGAACGCCTCACCTCCCAGCTCGGCGCGATCGTCGGCTATATCGAAAAGCTGAACGAGCTCGACACGGTGAACGTCGAGCCGACGGCTCACGTTCTTCCTTTGAAGAATGTGACCCGCCCGGACAAGGCGTGCCCCACGATTGATCATGACACCATCCTGAAGCTCGCGCCGAAGTCGGGGGACGGGTTCGTCAAGGTGCCGCAGGTGATCGAATAACGCCATCACAATCGGGCATTGCGCTGAACCTGCCCCTCGTATAAAGGTGTGAAGGGTGTGAAGGGTGTGAAGGGTGTGAAGGGTGTGAAGGGGAGCGAAGTATGGACCTCATCGATCTCACGGTAACCGAAGCGGCGGCGGCGATACGGAAGCGGGAGATCTCCTCCCGTGACCTGGTCGCGGCGTGCCTCGACCGCGCGCGCAGGGTCGAGGGAACCGTCCGTGCCTTTATCGAGCTCTTCGAGAGGGACGCCCTCGCCGAGGCGGATGCCGCCGATCGCCGCCTCGCGTCGGGCGGGGCGAACGGGCGGATCGAGGGCGTCCCCATCGGGATAAAGGACAACCTCTGCGCAGGGGGGAAACCCGTCACCTGCGCCTCCAGGATCCTGAACGGATTCGTCGCGCCCTACAGCGCAACCGTGATCGAGCGCCTCCGCGGCGAGGGGGCGGTGTTCCTCGGGCGTCTGAACATGGACGAGTTCGCCATGGGCTCCTCCACGGAGAACTCGTGCTACGGGGCGACCCGGAACCCGTGGGACACGGATCGGGTGCCGGGGGGATCGAGCGGCGGCTCCGCCGCGGCCGTGGCGGCGCGCGAGATTCCGGCGGCGCTCGGCTCCGACACGGGCGGCTCGATCCGCCAGCCGGCCGCCCTATGCGGCGTGGCGGGCCTGAAACCGACCTACGGCAGAGTCTCCCGCTACGGGCTCGTCGCTTTTGCCTCCTCCCTCGACCAGATCGGGCCGATCGCCCGGAGCGTGCGCGACATCGCCCTCCTCATCGAGGTCATCGGGGGGCACGATCCACGGGACTCGACCTCCGTGGAGGTGCCCGTCGCGGGCCTCTCGGCCGGTATCGAAGACGGGGTCAGGGGGATGCGCCTCGGCGTCCCGAGGGAGTATTTCATCGAGGGGATGGACGCCGGGGTGAAGGCCGCGGTCGGGGCCGCCATCGGCCGGATACGGGAGCTCGGCGCCGAGCCCGTGGAGGTGAGCCTGCCTCACACGGAATACGCGGTCGCCACCTACTACATCATCGCCACGGCCGAGGCGAGCTCGAACCTCGCGCGCTACGACGGAGTCCAGTACGGCTCCCGCGCCCCGAACCCGAAGGGCCTGCTCGATATGTACGAGCGCACGAAGTCGGAGGGGTTCGGCGATGAGGTGAAGCGGCGGGTCATGCTCGGGACCTACGTCCTGAGCTCGGGCTACTACGACGCCTACTACCTGAAGGCGCAAAAGGCGCGGACGCTCCTGAAAAACGATTTTGAAAAGGCGTTCGCGAAATGCGACCTGATCGCCGCGCCGGTCACGCCGACGGCGGCGTTCAGGGTGGGGGAGAAGACGGCCGACCCGCTCCAGATGTACCTCTCGGACATCTTCACGATCTCCGCGAACCTCGCGGGGGTTCCGGCGCTCTCGATCCCGTGCGGCTTCACGAGCGATGCGCTCCCGGTCGGCCTCCAGCTCATCGGGAGGCCGTTCGACGAGGCGTCGATCTTCAGGGCGGCGCGCGCGTACGAGTCCGCGACGGACTGGCACACAAAGCGTCCGCCGGTATAGAGAGAAACGCGGGGTTCTTTAACCATGGCTGAGTACGAGGCGGTCATCGGGCTCGAGGTGCACGTGCATCTGAAGACCGAGTCGAAGGTCTTCTGCGGCTGCCCCGCCGCCTTCGGCGCACCGCCGAACAGCTCGGTGTGCCCCGTCTGCCTTGGGCTCCCCGGGACGCTCCCGGTGCTGAACGAAAAGGCGCTCCGGTACGCGGTCCTCACCGGGATGATGCTCGGGAGCCGCATCGCGCCGTTCAGCAAGTTCGACCGCAAGAACTACTTTTATCCCGACCTCCCCAAGAACTATCAGATCTCCCAGTACGACCTCCCCCTGTGCGTGGGGGGGGGGCTCGATATCGAGGTCGAAGGTTCGCGGAAGCGGATCGGCATAACCCGCGTCCACCTTGAGGAAGACGCGGGGAAGCTCGTCCACTCCGAGACCCCGGGGGGCGACTCGGGCGTCGACTTCAACCGGACCGGCGTCCCGCTCCTCGAGATCGTCAGCGAGCCCGGGATCGCCTCCCCCGACGAGGCGTATGCGTACCTGAAGGCGCTGAAGCTCACGATCCAGTACCTTGGCGTCTCCGACTGCGACATGGAGAAGGGCAGCCTCCGCTGCGACGCGAACGTCTCCATCCGGCCGCGGGGCGCGCGGGAGCTCGGCGTGAAGGCCGAGGTGAAGAACATGAACTCGTTCCGGGCGGTCCAGAAGGCGCTCGCCTACGAGATCGAGCGGCAGAAGCGCGCTGCCGCCGCGGGGGAGCGGATCGTCCAGGAGACGCGGCTCTGGGAATCCGACAGCGAGATGACTCACCCGATGCGGAGCAAGGAGGAGGCGCACGACTACCGCTACTTCCCCGAGCCGGACCTCGTGCCGGTGGTTCCGGAAGAGGCATGGCTTCGGGCGCTCAGGGGAGAGATTCCCGAGGCGCCTCTCGCGCGGCGCGACCGGTTCGCGGCCTCATACGGCCTCACCGCCTACGATGCGGACGTGCTGACGTCGGAGCGGGAGCTCGCGGACTACTTCGAGGACGCCGTAAAAGAGGGCGCGGACCCGAAGGCGGCGGGGCATTTTATCATGGGGGAGATGTTGAGGACGCTCAAGGAGAGCGGCGCGACCGTCGCGGCGTGCCGGGTGCGCCCGGAGGGGATCGCGGAGATCCTCGGCCTCGTCGCCGCGGGGACGATCAGCGCCGCGACGGCAAAGGGCGTGTTCGCGGAGATGTTCAGGACAGGGGCGGGGGCGGGCGAGCTTGTCCGCCTGAAGGGGCTCGCTCAGATCAGCGACGAGGGGGAGCTCGCGCGCATTGTCGACGAGGTGATCGCCGCCAACCCGAAGTCGGCGGAGGACTACCGGGCGGGGAAGAAGCAGGCGCTCGGCTTCCTCGTGGGGCAGATCATGAGGGCGACGAGGGGAAAGGGGAACCCGCAGGTGGTGAACGCGCTGCTCAAGGAGAGGCTCGGGTAACTACGCCCCCCACCCTCACCCTCCCCCTCAAGGGGGGAGGGGAGAATAGGGTGGCCTCCCTCTCAGGGGGGGAGGGGTCCAGACTTCAATGAGGCAGTCATGAGATTCTTTGCCAAGCAGATAAAGGTCAAGAAGAGGGACATCCCGGCCGGGCTCTGGATGAAGTGCAAGGGCTGCGGAGAGATGGTCACCCGCCAGGAGATCACGACCAACCTTCTCACCTGCCCGAAGTGCGGCTACCTGTATCCGCTCCCGGCCTGGCAGCGGATACGCAGCTTCTTCGGAGAAAGCGAGTTTTTCGAAATCGACCCCGAGATGCGCCCGACGGACCCGCTCAAGTTCGTGGACACGATGCCCTACCCGAAGCGCCAGGTCATCGCGGAGAAGAAGTCCGGGGTCCCCGAGGCCATCGTGACGGGCATCGGGTCGCTCTCCGGATTCGGGGTGGCCTTCGCGGCCATGGACTTCCCGTACATGGGGGGCAGCATGGGTTCGGTCGTCGGCGAGAAGATCACCCGCCTGGTGGAGCTGGCGCTCGGGAAGCGCCTTCCCCTGATCATCGTGTCCGCCTCGGGCGGCGCCCGGATGCAGGAGGGCGCGCTCAGCCTGATGCAGCTCGCGAAGACCAGCGCCGCCCTCGCCCGGTTCGCCGCGGAGGGGCTCCTCTATATTTCGGTGATGACGAACCCCACCACCGGGGGGACCACCGCCTCGTTCGCCTCGCTCGGCGACATCATCATCGCGGAGCCTGGCGCCCTCATCGGGTTCGCGGGGCCGAGGGTCATCAAGCAGACGATCCGGCAGGAGCTCCCCGAGGGGTTCCAGACCTCGGAGTTCCTCATCACGCACGGCATGGTCGATCTCATCGTCGGGCGCAAGGAGCTGAAGGGCGCCCTCGCCGAAATCCTCTCTCTCTTCGATGCGCCCCGGTTCTCCCCCGACATGCCCCCCCCGAATGCCCGCCGTCACGGGGCCGCCCACCGCGTGTGAGCGCCCCCGCCCCCACCTCTCCGTCGCCGGGCAGGCCCGCCCGCGGCGTCTGCGAGGCGTACCTCTCGCGCCTCGAGCGCTTCGGCATGCGGCCGGGGCTCGATCGCATTCGACTCCTCCTCGGCGGCTGCGGCGACCCGCAGCGGTCACTCTCCTTCATCCAGGTCGCCGGCACCAACGGGAAGGGGTCAGTATGCGCGATGGTCGAGTCCGTGCTGCGCGCGGCCGGCTTCCGCACGGGGCTCTACACCTCGCCCCACCTCGTCACGTTCAGGGAGCGGATCAGGCTTTGCGGCGAGCCGGTGGGGGAGGAGGAGGCGGACTCGCTCGCGGCCGCACTCATCCCGGTCGCGGAAAGGGTCGCGACGGGCCCCGTGGGGCCGCCCACGTATTTCGAATTCATGACCGCTATGGCCTTTCTCCATTTTGTGCGGCAGGGAGCGGATTTCGCCGTGATCGAAACCGGGCTCGGGGGGCGGCTTGACGCCACGACGGCGTCCGGGGCGCCCGTCGCCGCGATTACCTCGATAGGGCTTGAGCACACGGCGGTGCTCGGCGATACGATCGCGGCGATCGCCGCGGAAAAGGCGGGGATCATCGCGGAGGGGGCGTCGGTCGTCTGCGGCGAGATGCCCGACGAGGCGTTCGAGACGATCATGCGGCGGGCCTCGGAAAAGCGGGCTACCGTGCTCCGCGTGGGGGATGCTATACTCTATTCGATCCTGCGCGAGGACCCCGGGAGAACCGTGCTCGAGGTGAGGGGGACGCGCGGCCCCCTCGGGCCACTCACCGTCCCGCTCGCCGGGCGCCATCAGGCCGCGAACTGCGCGGTCGCGTGCGGGGTGGTCGATGAGCTGCGGGGGCGCGGCGCCGCGATCGATGACGCCGCCATGGTCCGCGGGATCGCGGGAGTCCGGTGGCCGGGGAGGATGGAGATCCTGAGCCGCGCCCCGCTCACCCTCGTCGACTGCGCGCACAATCCAGACGGCGCGCGCGCGGCGGCGGGCGCCGTCGCCGCGCTCTTCCCCGGACTGAGGTGGGCGCTCGTCCTCGGCGCGCTCGAGGACAAGGACGCCGGGGGAATCTGCGAAGCACTCGGCCCCCTCGCATCGGCGGTGTTCGTGACGCCGGTGCCGAGCGGCCGATCCGCGGACCCGGGCGCGCTCGCGGCGGCCTGGCGGGCGCGGGCGGGGACGCGGGCGGAAACGGCGGCGGACCCGGGCGCGGCGCTCGGGCGGGCCCGCCGGGCGGTGGAGGAGGGCGCGGCGGACGGGATATTCGTCACCGGCTCGATCTACCTTGTGGGAGACGTGATGCGCCGGATGGGTGCGACCGCCTGCATGCGGTGAGGCGGGGGCGCCGGGATGACACTCCCTGAATGACCCGACACTCACGATCATACACGGCCGCCTGATTCACCGCGGGAGCGAGATACCGGACTCCGTGGTCGTCGTCCGCGGCAGCACGATCGTGTATGCGGGGAAATCCACCGGGGAGCGCCCCCGCGGAGGGCGGATGATCGACGCCGGGGGCTGCTGCGTCGGCCCGGGGTTCATCGACCTCCACGCGCACGGGGCCTCGGGGGCGGACTTTCTTTCGGGCGATGCCGGCGACGCGCGGGAGATCGCGGCGACCCACGCCCGCTACGGCACCACGGCGCTCTTCGCCACGGTGAGGAGCGCCCCGGGGGAAACAATGAGGCGCGCGGTCGCGTGCCTCGGGGACATGATCAGGAGCGGGAAGGCCGGGGGGATTGTCGGGATCCACATCGAGGGGCCGTTCCTCAATCCCGCGCGCGCGGGCGTGCACCCGGTCGAGCACCTGCGGCTGCCGGACCCGGACGAGCTCGGCGCGCTCATGGCGCCCGCGGACGGCTGCCCCATGATCGTCACGCTGGCCCCCGAGCTCCCCGGCGCGCGGGGGCTCATCGAGGCAATCGCGGCGCGCGGCGGCATCCCGGCCGCCGGGCATTCCGATGCGAGCTACAGGGAGGCGTGCGAGGCGTTCGGGGCCGGGGTACGCTCCGTGACGCACCTCTTCAACGCCATGAGCGGCATGCACCACCGCCGCCCCGGGCTCGCCGCGGCGGCCCTGGCGAACGTCCGGGTCGTCGCGGAGCTCATCGCGGACGGCATGCACGTGCACCCGGAGATGGTGAAAATGGCTTTGAAACTCAAGGGGCGGGATGGCATTATTCTGGTCACGGACTGCATGCAGGCGCTCGACGCGGAGACCCACGCCTTTCGCGTCGGCGGGAAAGAGGTCACCATCCGCGGCGGCACACCGGTGCTGGAAGACGGCACCCTCTGCGGCTCGGTGTTGACGATGAGCGGGGCGCTCCGCAACGTCCGGCAATGGACCGGGGCGCCTCCGGCGGACGTCGCGGCGCTCGCGACGTCGAACCCGGCGCGGCTGGCGGGAATCGACGCGCGGAAGGGCGCGCTCGCGCCGGGGATGGACGCGGACATCGTGATCTTCGACGAGAAGTTCGGCGTCCGGACGACAATCATCGGCGGCGAGGTCGCGTACGCGGCGCCGGGGTCGGGGCTCCGGCGCGGGGAATGAGGGAGCACCATGTGCGGCATCGTCGGCTACATCGGCGGAAGGGACGCGCAGGAAGTCATCCTGAAGGGGCTCTTCCGGCTCGAGTACCGCGGGTATGATTCGGCGGGAGTCGCGATCATCGACCGCGGGAAGATCTCCGTCCGCAAGAAAGAGGGGAAGCTTGCGGGTCTCGCGGAACTCCTCGCGGCGTCCCCCCTCCGCGGGCACACGGGGGTGGGACACACCCGATGGGCGACGCATGGCGAGCCCGACACCCCGAACGCGCATCCGCACACCGACTGCACCGGGCGTTTTGCCATGGTGCACAACGGCATCATCGAGAATTACGCGGGCCTGAGAGCGGCGCTCGCGGCCGAGGGGCACCGCTTCAGCTCGGAGACCGACAGCGAGGTCCTCGTCCACCTCATAGAGAAGCATTACTCCGGGGATCTTCTCGAGGCCGTCCGGGGCGCCGTGGCGGAGGCGGAGGGCGCCTACGCCATCGCCGTCATTTCCGAGGAGCGGCCCGACGAGATCGTGGCCGCGCGCAAGGCGAGTCCCCTGATTATCGGGCTCGGGAAGGGGGAGCAGTTCATCGCCTCCGACGTCCCGGCGATCCTCGAGTACACCGACCGCGTCATCTACCTGAACGACGGCGAGCTTGCCCGGGTCACCCGCGGTTCGGTCGAGGTCTTTGACAGCGCCCTCGCGCCCGTTTCCCACACCCCGCACCGGATTGAATGGACGCTGGAACAGGCGGAGAAGGGCGGCTTCGAAAAGTTCATGCTGAAGGAGATTTATGAACAGCCCGAGGCCCTGAGGAACGCCCTGATCGGGAGGATCCTCCCCGACAGGACCGGCGTCGCGCTCGATCTCCCCCGCATCGGCGAGGAGAGCATCCGGGCGCTCACCAAGGTGTTCATCATCTCGTGCGGCACCGCCTGCTACGCCGGCATGGGGGGGCGCTACTTCCTCGAGCACTACACCGACCTCGCGGTCGAGGTCGATTACTCAAGCGAGTTCCGGTACCGCAGCCCCAAGCTCGACCGGAACACCTTGGTGATGACGGTGAGCCAGTCCGGGGAAACCGCCGACACGCTCGCGAGCCTCCGGATGGCCAGGGAGAAGGGATGCAGGATCATCTCCGTGGTGAACGTCATGGGAAGCACTATCGACCGCGAGAGCGACGGGGTCATCTACACCCGGGCGGGGCCCGAGATCGGCGTCGCCTCCACCAAGGCCTACACCGCCCAGCTTGTCGCCCTCGTCCTCTTCACCGTCCACGCGGGAAGGATCAGGGGCCAGATATCCCCCGAAGAGGCGCGCCGGATCCTCGCGGAGCTCGAGACGCTGCCGGGGAAGATCGAGCGCGCGCTCCGCGCGGAGGCGCAGATACGGGAATTCGCGCCGAAATACGCGGGGGCGAAGAGCGCATTCTTTCTCGGGCGCGGGTTCAACTACCCGACCGCGCTCGAGGGGGCGCTGAAGCTGAAGGAGATCTCCTACCTGCACGCCGAAGGGTACCCGGCGGGCGAGATGAAGCACGGGCCGATCGCCCTCATCGACCGTGAGTTCCCCGTCGTCTGCATCTGCACGAAGGGGGAGAAATATGCTAAGATGATCTCCAATATGAAGGAGGTGGAGGCGCGCGGGGGCAGGATCATCGCCCTCGCCACGGAGGGGGACGCCGCCCTGAAGGAGATCGCGGAGGATGTGATCTACGTCCCGGAGACGCGGGAGGAGCTGTCGCCGATCGTCAACGTGGTCCCCCTCCAGCTCCTGGCGTACCACATCGCCCGCTTCAGGGGTTGCGACATCGACAAGCCCAAGAACCTGGCGAAGAGCGTCACGGTCGAGTAGGCAGGGAATCCCCGCCGCGCACGTCCCATGCGGATCAGAATCCAGTCCAAGATACTCGCCAGCTTCATGGCGATGGTCGCGCTCATCAGCGCGCTCCTCCTCTTCACGCTCGTGTCCATCCGCATCATGGCCGACGGCACCCGCCGGCTCGTCTACGTCCAGGAGAAGGAGGGCCTCATCACGGACCTCCAGATGACGCTCGACCGGGCGGTCACGGCGCTCGGCGAGTACATGGTCTCCGGCAAGAAGGCGCGCCGGGCGACCTTCACCCAGCTCGTGCTCTTCTACAAGAAGGACCTCGATGCCCTCGAGGAGTCCTGCCGGCGGGGCCCGGCGGGGAAGGGGGCCGTCGACGACCGGGAGCGGAAGAAGATCGCCGAGCTCAAGGCCAAGTTCGCCACGGTCGACCGGAGCTCCCGCGAGCTCCTCGCCCTCGCGGACAAGATCGAGAAAGTCCAGGGGCATCGCCTCATCCAGGACGTCGCCGCGACGGTGAAAGGCGTCATCGACACGAAGGGGAAGGCGGGGAAGGGGGAGAATCCGGCGCGGGAGCTAGCGGTGCTCGGGAGCATCCTCGGCGTGAGCACGCGCGACGCCCAGGAGCGCCTGGCGGAGCTCGAGGTCCTCAGCCGGACCATCTCCGAGTCCGAGTCGCGACTGAAGCAGCTCTCGCTCCAGCTCATCGAGGCGAAGGACCGCGCCATGGAGGGAATCGCGGAGCTCCATGAGCTCGCCCAGAGCGAGGGCCTCCTCGCGGTGGAGACGGCCACCCTCGCCGACCGGCAGGCGGAAAAAATCAGCCTCGTCGGCGGAGTGATCGTCCTCGCGTGCGGGCTGGTGCTGGCGCTCTACCTCTCGCGGTCGTTCTCGCGGCCGATACTCGAACTTGACCGCGGCGCGCGGCTCATCGGGGAGGGGAACTTCGATCACCGGATGTCCCTCGATACGGGCGACGAGCTCCAGGACCTCGCCGACCGGTTCAACATCATGGCCGAGAGGCTTGGATCGTACTACCGAGAGCTCGAAGAGCGGGTGCGGGACCGCACCCGTGAGCTCGAGGGGTCGAACCAGCGGCTCCGGAGGCTCTTCAACGGCATCTCGGACGGCATTTCCGTGATCGACCGGGAGTACCGCATCGTCAACGCCAATGCCGGGATCGCCGCGATGGTGGGTCGCGGCGAGGCGGAACTCATCGGAGACGCCTGCTATCGCGCCTATCACGGCGGCGACGCGCCATGCCCGAACTGCCCTGCCGAGAACACCTTCCGTTGCGGAGCGGCCTCGTCGGGAGAGCTTCGCTGGAGCGTTCCGGGGCAGAAGGAGAGGGAGATGGAGGTCTACAGCTTCCCCCTCCTCGAGGAGGGGGGCCGGGTGACGCACGTGATCGAATACGCCAAGGATATCAGCGAGAGGAGGGCGCTCGAGCACAAGCTGTTCCAGTCCGCGAAGCTCGCGGGGATCGGCACGCTCGCCGCGGGCGTCGCGCACGAGATACGCAATCCGCTCGGGATCATGAAGACGTCTGCGGACATGATCAAGCGGAGCAGCCGCGAGGGCGAGCAGAATCACGAGCTCGCCGGGTTTATGATGGAGGAGGTCGACCGCCTGAACCGGGTGGTCACGCGGCTCCTCGACTTCGCGCGGCCCTCCGCGCCGAAGAGCGAGCCGTGCGAACTCGGGGAGACACTGGACTGGGCCCTCGCCCTGGTGGGCCCCCAGCACCGCCTCCAGGACATCGAGATATCGCGGGACTACGCGAAGGAGATCCCGAGGGCGCGCGGCGACCGCGAGCAGCTCTGCCAGGTGTTCCTGAATCTTATTTTGAACGCGGTCCAGTCGATGGCCGGGGGCGGGAGGCTCTCCCTCGCCACGGGGGAGGGAGAGGGCGAGACGGTCTTCGCGAGCGTGGGCGACACAGGCGGGGGCATCGACGAGAAGAACCTCGACCATATCTTCGACCCGTTCTTCACGACAAAGGATGACGGGTCGGGACTCGGGCTCTCCATCGTGTACCGGATCGTGGAGGCACACAAGGGAAGGGTCGAGGTGAACAGCGCGCCGGGCAAGGGCACCACATTCACGGTGGTGCTGCCGGCGGCGTGAGTAAGTTGTAAGCGGTAAGATGGGAGACGGGAGTCGGGACGGTCCATATGAAACGGCGGGTGCTGGTGGTGGACGACGAGCGTAACATGCTCAGGCTGGCGGAGATGATGCTGGACCGGATCGGCTACGAGCCGCTCCAGGCCGACAGCGCCGCGCAGGCGCTCGCGATCATTCAGGCGAAGCGCGTGGACCTCGTGCTGACCGATCTCAAGATGCCGGGAGGCATGAGCGGGATCGACCTGCTCAGAGAGATGCGGCGCAGGGAGCTCCGGACTCCCGTGGTTATCATGACCGCCTACGGGACCATCAAAAGCGCCGTCGAGGCGATGCGGCAAGGGGCGAGCGATTTCGTCCTCAAGCCGTTCGACGTCGAGAGCATGGAGGTGGTCATCTCCAGGGTCTTCGAACTGGAGAAGGTGAAGCGGGAGAACATCTACCTGAGGGAGGAGCTCACCCGGGCCCGCGAGGTCCAGGAGATCATCGGCGCGAGCGCGAAGATGCGGGAGATTTACTCCATGATCGACCGCGTCGCCCTTACGGACGCTTCGGTCCTGCTCTGCGGCGAGACCGGCACCGGGAAGGAGCTCCTCGCGCGCTCGATCCACGCGAAGAGCCCGCGCCGCGAGCGGCTCTTCGTGGCGGTCAATTGCGCGGCGATCCCCACCCCCCTCCTCGAGAGCGAGCTTTTCGGCCACGTCCGCGGGGCGTTTACGGGGGCGCACGTCGAGCGGCAGGGAAGGTTCGAGAAGGCGGACGGGGGCAGCATCTTCTTCGACGAGACCGGTGACATGGAGCCCGCGCTCCAGGCGAAGATACTCCGCGTCCTGCAGGAAAAGGAGTTCGAGAAGGTGGGGAGCAACGAGACGGTCGGCGTCAACGTGCGCGTCATCGCCGCCACCAACCGAGACCTCCGCGCGATGATCCGGGAGCGCGCCTTCCGCGAGGACCTCTACTACCGCCTGAATGTCGTGAATGTCATGGTCCCCCCGCTCCGCGAACGGACCGGGGACATCCCCCCGCTCGTCGAGCATTTCACGCGGAAATACTCTCGGGAGTGGGGGAAGGAGGTCGCGCCGCCCCCGGAAGAGGTGCTGCGGGCGCTCGCCGCCTATGCGTGGCCCGGCAACGTCCGGGAGATGGAGAATGTCATCGAGCGGGCGGTGGCGGTGAGCAGCACGGGGCGGATCGGCATGGAGGATCTCCCCCCCGAGATCGTCCACGGTTTTCCGATCGCGCACCCGGATTCCGCCGTGGGGGATCCGGCCGGCCTCGACGGGGCGGTCGCCTCGCTCGAAAAAACCATGATCGAGAAGGCGCTCCGCGAGGCGGACGGGGTGAAGGCCCGCGCGTCGAAGCTTTTGGGGATCAGCGAGCGGAACCTGTGGTACAAACTGAAGAAATACGGCATTGTGTAGGCTGGCGGGGGGCATGACGTTCACCACGGGGGGGCGAAGGCCGCGGGGAGGGATGAGGGGAGGAACGGAGGCGGGCTCCCGGGGCCGGAACCTTGCCGCGGCGGCGGCCGCGATCCTCGTCGCGATCCCCTCGGCCGCGCATGCCTACATAGGCCCCGGCGCGGGCTTCGCGTTTCTCGGCTCCTTCCTGTCCATCCTCGGGGGGATGCTCCTGGCGGTCGTCGCGCTGCTCACTTTCCCCGCGCGGCTCGTCATCGCGCGGCTGCGCGGCAGGAAGGCGCTGCGCCGCGCGGCGGTCCGCCGCCTGGTGATCGTGGGGCTCGACGGCCTCGACCCGGAACTCGCCTCAGGGTGGATGAGGGAGGGAAAGCTGCCCAACTTTTCGGCGCTCGCCGCCGAGGGGTGCTTTTCGCCGCTTCGCACCTCCAACCCGCCGATATCCCCCGTCGCCTGGTCTTCGTTCATCACCGGTTCGAATCCCGGAAAGCACAACATATTCGACTTCCTGAAGCGCGACCCGCGCACCTGCCTCCCCGCGCTCTCTTCGGCCTCGATCTCCCCGCCCCGAAGGCGGTTCCGCCTCGGCGGGCTCCGTATACCGTTCGGGAAACCGAGGATCGCCCTGTTCCGGAAGGGGGTGCCGTTCTGGAGGATACTCGGGGAGCACGGTGTCCCAAGCGTCATACTCAAGGTCCCGATCACCTTTCCCCCGGACCGGTTCAGGGGCATGCTCCTCTCGGGCCTCTGCACCCCGGATCTCAAGGGGTCGCAGGGGACGTTCGCCTTCTACACCTCGAAGCCCGGCGATGAGGGGGCGCTCACCGGAGGCTGCCGCGTGCAGCTTTCGGGGGAGGGCCCCGTCTACGCGACCGATATCTCCGGCCCGGAGGATCCCTTCGGGAGGTGCGGCGACCTGAAGATCCCGCTGATGATCGCGGTGGATCTGGAGCGCGGGGCGGTGAAGCTGAAAGTCGCCGGAAGGAGCTATGCGCTCGCGGAGGGCGAGCTCTCGGACTGGATCCCTCTCGTCTTCCGCGCCCCGCTCGGGACGAGAGTCCGCGGTATCGCGCAATTCTTTCTCAAGCGCGTTGCGCCGCACCTTGAGCTCTACCTGTCGCCCGTCAACATCGATCCGGAGCACCCTTCGCTCCCGATATCGCATCCGCGCATCTTTTCCGTGCATCTCGCCAAGATCCTCGGCCCCTTCGCCACGCTCGGGCTCCCGCAGGACACCTGGGCGCTCAACGAAGGCGTACTCACCGACGAGGCGTTTCTCACGCAGGCATACCGCATACAGGGGAGACTCGAAGAGATATTCTTTCACTCCCTCCGGCGGCTGCGGAAGGGGGTGCTCTGCTGCGTCTTCGACACCACCGACGCCGTCCAGCACGAGTTCTGGCGCGCGATGAGCGGGGACCAGCCCGCGCGGAAGGGGAGACAGGCGCCCCCCGGTCCCCCCGTCATTGAGGATCTCTACCGGAAAATGGACGGGCTTGTCGGGAGGGTGCGGGCGGAGCTCGGGCCCGGGGATCTCATGATGGTCCTTTCAGACCACGGGTTCACGCTCTTCCGCCGCGGGGTGAACCTGAACAACTGGCTTTTTCAAAACGGTTATCTGGCGCTCAAGGGCGGCGCATCCATGTGCGGGGAATGGTTCGAGGGGGTCGATTGGGAGAAGACGAGGGCCTACGGATTCGGCCTCTCCGGCATCTACCTGAACCTGAAGGGGCGTGAGGCGCGGGGCACGGTGTCCCCGGCGGAGGCGGTCACGCTGAAACGGGAGCTCGCGGGGAAGCTCACGGGGCTCAGGGACGAGGAGGGCGGCGACACGGCGATCGCGGCCGTGTACGACACCGCCGTCGTCTACTCCGGCCCCTACATCGAAAACGGCCCGGACCTGATCGTCGGGTACCGTCCGGGGTACCGGTGCTCGTGGGACTCGGTCACCGGGAAGATCACCACGGCGGTGTTCTCCGACAACAACAGGGCGTGGAGCGCCGACCACTGCATCGACCACCGGTTTGTCCCGGGGGTCTTCTTCTGCAGTAAAAGCGTCAAAGTGAAGGATCCGCATATACAGGATATCGCCCCGACGGTGCTCGGACTCTTCGGCATCGCGCCCCCCGCCTTCATAGACGGCAGGCCGCTCGGGGTCGTTGTGGAACGCGGGGTGCGTTCATGAAGCCGCGCGCGGGGCGAAACGGGTGGATCCCCGGGATGGCCGCGGCCCTCTCGGCCGCGCTTCTCGCCTCCGGCTGCGGCCGGGCCGACCGCGCCGCGGGGAAGAGGGTCGTCGTGCTCGCCTTCGACGGCATGGACCCGAGGATCGTCCGGGAGATGTTCGCGAAGGGCGGGCTCCCGAACCTGAAGCGCCTCGCGGAGAAGGGCGATTTCAAGGAACTCCTGTCGAGCGTTCCGCCGCAGAGTCCCGTCGCGTGGTCCAACTTTATCACGGGCAAAAACCCCGGAGGGCACGCACTATTCGATTTCATCCACCGGGACCCGGCCACGTACCTGCCGTACCTCTCCACCTCCGAGACCATCCCCCCGCGCCGGACGCTCGCGATGGGCGGCTATGTGCTGCCGGTCTCCGGGGGCACCGTGGTTCTGAAGCGGGAGGGGAAGGCGTTCTGGGAATATCTCGACGAGAACGGGATCCCGGCCACGATCTTCAGGATTCCGTCCAATTTTCCACCCGTGCCGGGCCGCTCCCGGAGCATCTCCGGGATGGGGACCCCCGACCTGATGGGCACCTACGGCATCTACCAGTTTTTTACGACCGACCCAGGCGATATCCCGAAGGACCCGTCGGGCGCGGAATTCACGCTCGTGGAGCCCGCCGGAGGGGCGGTCCGCGCCGCGATCTCGGGGCCCGCGAACACCTACCGGAAGGATTCGCCCCGCCTCACGGTGCCGTTCACGGCGTGGATCGACCCGGAGAACCCGGTCGCGCGCATCGACATCGCGGGAAAGAAATTGATCCTCAATCAGGGCGAGTGGAGCGACTGGATCGTGCTCGGGTTCAGGCCCCTGCCGATCCTCCCCCCCGTGAACGGGATCTGCCGGCTCTACCTTAAGGAAGCGCATCCCCATTTTAAGCTCTACGTGACGCCGGTCAACATCGACCCGAAAGCCCCGGCGCTCCCCATCGACACCCCCCGCGGGTACGCGCGCGAGGTGGCGGACGCCGCGGGGTATTTCTACACGCAGGGGATGCCGGAGAACACGAAGACGCTCACCAACAACACCTTCACCATCGACGAGTTCTACCGGCAGTTCCGGATGGTCCTCGACGAGAACAACCGCCTCTTCGATTACGCGCGGGGGCGATTCCGCGACGGGCTTCTCTTTTACTACTTCTCGAGCACCGATCTGGGGACGCACATCTTCTGGCACCTGCGCGACCCGAAGCACCCTGTCTACGACCCGGCGGCGCGCCTGCGCCTCGGCGACGTGATCGAGGGGACCTACGCGGAGATGGACGCCGCGGCAGGCAAGGTTATGGCGACGCTAAACGACCGGGCGACGCTCATCGTCATGTCCGACCACGGTTTCGGGCCGTTCTACAAAGCGTTCAGCCTCAACACGTGGCTTGCCCGCAACGGCTATCTCGTCCTGGAAGGCGGAGCCGGAACGGGCGCATTGAAGGATGTGGACTGGCGGAATACGCGCGCCTACGCGCTCGGACTGAACTCCCTCTACGTCAACCTCCGCGGGAGGGAGCGCGACGGGATCGTGGAGCCCGGGGCGGCGCGGGACGCCCTGCTGAGGGAGATCGCGGGAAAGCTCGCGGCGGAGCGGGACCCGGAGAACGGGCGCACGGTGGTGAAGCGGGTCTACAGGGCCGACGAGGTGTATTCGGGCGAGTATATCTCAAGGGCCCCCGACCTTATCGTCGGCTACGACTGGGGGTACCGGACGTCGTGGAAAAGCGCGCTCGGGGACGTGACCGGTGAACTTCTGGAGGTGAGCGCCGAGAAGTGGAGCGGGGACCACTGCGGGGCGACGGAGCTTGTCCCCGGCGTCCTGTTCGCGAGCCGGAAGATCGTCATGGACGCGCCGCACCTCTACGACCTCGCCCCGACCATCCTCGCGGAGTTCGGGATACCGAAGCCGGGGGACATGATCGGGAAAAATATCTTCGCTGCGGAACAGGCGTTGCCGCGGGAGCAATAGGATTTTTCACCACGGAGGACACGTAGATTCCCGAAGAAACCGTGACGCGAGGGGGGAGATGTCAATGGCAAGGAAGATACGGATCGACGGGGAGCTGTACGACAAACTTGCGCGGTGCGCAGCCGCGGCCGGCTACCCGGGCGCGGACGAGTTGATCACCCACCTGCTCGAAAAGGCCGTCGCGGGGATCGACCCGGGCGAGGACGCCGCGAAGGTGAGGGAAAAACTGAGGGGGCTCGGGTATCTTTCATGATTTCCGCAGCCGGTCGCCTCGTCACACGGCTTTTCGACGCCCTGCTGTACCCGTTCAGGGACGCGGCGCCGGTCTGGGGGCTTGCCTTCGCCGCGTTCCTCACCGCGGCCGGAGTCATCCTGGCGTACCGGCTCGTCTCCGATCAGGACGCGATACGGCGGGCACGGAAGCGCATCCAGGGGCACCTCCTCGGCATCTACCTCTATCGTGACGAGCCCGCCGCGATGCTCGCCTCGCTCGCGGGCGTATGGGGAGAGTCCCTGCGGTATGTGGGACGGGCGCTGGTGCCGCTCGCGGTTGCGATCGTGCCCGTGGCGCTCGTCTGCGTGCAGCTCGATCTCCGGTACGCGCATCGCCCGCTTATGCCGGGCGAGGCGTCGATCGTGTCGGTCGAACTCGGGCCGGGTGCCGATACCCGCACCGCGCGCGCGGCTCTCGCTGTGACGGACGGGCTGAAGACGGAGACGTCCCCGGTGCGTATCGGCGACCGCGAGATAGACTGGCGGGTGCGGGCGACCGGTGTGGGCGCGCAGGCGGTCACGGTCACGGTGAACGGCGCGGCGGTCGAAAAGGATATCCGGGTCGGGGCGGGGGTTGCGTGTATCTATCCCGAGAGCGCGAGGCCCTCGATGCGGCGGGCGTTTCTCTTCCCCGGCGGGGAGACGATCGGCCGGGGGAGCCCGGTCTCGGTCCTGCGGGTGGACTATCCCTCCAGGACGATCCGCATGGCGGGGATGCGCCTGCATTGGAGCGTCGCCTATTTTCTGCTCGCATTGATCTTCGGCGCGGCCCTCGGAAAAATGATGGGGATTGAGTACTGACCTCCGAACGGGCATACTCACGGCCCGGGGGAACATGGTCATGGATCATCTGAAAGAGCTCGAGAGCAGGACCATCTACGTGGTGCGCGAGGCCTTCAGCAGGTTCAGGAACATCGGCATATTGTGGTCCATCGGGAAGGACTCCACCTCGCTCCTCTGGATGTGCCGCAAGGCGTTTTTCGGGAAGATTCCCTTCCCGGTCATCCACATCGACACCGGCCGCAAGTTCAGGGAGATTTACGCCTTCAGGGACCGGTACGCGCGCGAGTGGGGGCTCGATCTCAGAATCGCGCGGAACGAGAAGGCGATCGCCGCGGGGATGGGGCCGGACAGAGGGACGAAGCTCGACTGTTGCCACGCCCAGAAGACCCAGGCGCTGAAGGCTTTCATCGCCCGGGAGAAGCTCGACGCGATCCTCCTCGGCATCCGCCGCGACGAGCACGGGATTCGCGCAAAGGAGCGCTATTTCTCCCCCCGGGACGAGCAGTTCGGGTGGAACTACCAGGACCAGCCCCCCGAGCTCTGGGACCAGTTCAAGTCGAGCGCCGAGGGGCACCA
>JBAXOY010000003.1:0-57391 GCA_037133055.1 Chlamydiota bacterium | reverse complement strand
GAAGCTCGCGCCGTAGCCGACGCTCGTCGGCACCGCGATCACGGGCCCTCCCACAAGCCCGCCCACCACGCTCGGGAGCGCGCCCTCCATGCCGGCGGCGACGACGATCACACGGGCGCGGGCAAGTTCCGGAAGCTTGCTGATCAGCCGGTGCAGCCCCGCGACACCCACGTCGTAAAATCTCCGGACCGTATTCCCCATGATCTCCGCGGTGACGGCGGCCTCCTCGGCGACGGGCCCGTCGGCGGTGCCGGCGCTGACCACCGCGATGAAGCCGGGGGCCTTCCGGAGCCTGCGGTGCTCGACCGTCACCGCGCGGGCCCGGCGGTGGTAGACCGCGCCCGGGAACTGCTCGCGCAGCCGTCGGTACGCCTCCTCGGATGCGCGGGTGGCGAGGAGGTTCTCCCCCGTCGCGCAGATCCTCGCGGCGATTTCCCCGATCTCGGCCACGGTCTTCCCCTGGCAGAAGATCACCTCGGGGTACCCCTGGCGCAGCGCGCGGTGCCGGTCCACCGTGCTGTGGCCCAGCTCCTCGAACGGGAGGTGCCGGAGCTTCTCCGCGGCTAAGGCCGGGGTGACCTTCCCCCGCGCGACCTTCGCGAGGAGCTTTTTCAACAGGACCGGGTTCATACTTGGTTTTTCACCTTTTCAGCACAGCCGGAGGCCCGGGTCGATGTCGAGGTCCCACCCGTCCCGCTGCCCCCCGGCCCACTTCCTGCACGCGAGCATGGCGATCATGACCCCGTTGTCGGTGCAGTACTGTTTCGGCGAGCAGACAAGGCGCATCCCCCGCGATGCCGCCTCCCGCTCGATCCCCTGCCGGAGGGCCTCGTTCCGCGCGACACCCCCGGCGAGGAGCACCGTGCGCACGCGCGTGCGACGGGCCCCCTCGATGGTCTTCGCGCGCAGGACCTCAACCACCGCTTCCTGAAATCCGCGCGCGATCGCGTCGATCTCCGCCTCCCCGAGGGTAGCGCCGCGGCTCGCCTTCAGCCGGTAGAGGACGGCCGTCTTGAGGCCGCTCAAACTGAACTGCAGGTCGCCGCTTTTTAGGAGCGGCCGCGGGAACCGCACCGCGTGTGCCGCCCGGCGGGCGCGCGTCTCGATCGCCGGCCCGCCGGGGTACGGGAGACCGAGCATCGACGCCACCTTGTCATACGCCTCCCCGACCGCGTCGTCCCGCGTCTGCCCGAGGAGTTCGTAACGCCCCCACTCCGGCATACGCGCGAGAAGCGTGTGCCCCCCCGAGACGACGAGCGCGACCGCCGGGTACTCGATCTCCCCGGCCGCGAAGCACGAATACACATGGGCCTCAAGGTGGTTGACGCCGAGCACCGGGACCCCGAGGGCGTAGGCAAGGCCCTTGGCGAAACTCATGCCCGCGAGAAGACAGCCGGCGAGGCCCGGCCCGCGGGTCACCGCGACGAGGCCTATGTGGTTCGCCGCGATCCCGGCGTCCCGCAGCACCCTCGCGGTGAGCGGATCGAGGATCCCGAGGTGCCGGCGCGACGCGAGCTCGGGCACCACTCCCGCATACGGGGCGTGGAGCTCGTCCTGCGAGGCCACCGCTTCCGCGACGACCGCGCCGCTGCGGTCGTCGACCAGGGCGACGCCGGTTTCATCGCAGGAAGTTTCTATGCCCAGGACCAGCACTGACCGCACCTCGTGGAATGGGGTCGAAGCGGCGGCGCGTGAAGCCGGAGCGGATTACCGCGCCGCGGCGCGCAGCCCGGGCGTCGGGTCGGCCGCGGGCGATTTTCCGCAGGCGAGGATTCCCTGCAGGAGATCGAGGGCGCGCTCCATCTGCACGTCCTTCACGACGCCCAGCTTTTTCAGTTCCGCCTTCTCGTCGGCGAGGTCGGATCCCTGCGGGTTCTCGCTGATCATCTTCTCCAGCCTGCGCTTCAGCAGCACCCTGATCTCCTGCTCGTCCGTCATCTCGACCGGGATGTCCGGCTGGATCCCGACCTTCTGGATGCACCTCCCCTTGGGGGTGAAGTACTTCGCGGTCGTAAGCCTCAGCGCCGAGCCGTCGGAGAGCGGGAGCACGCTCTGCACGGAGCCCTTGCCGAACGTCGTCTCCCCCAGGATGATGCCTCGCCCCCAATCCTGCACGGCGCCGGCGACGATCTCCGACCCGCTGGCGCTCCCCTTGTTCACAAGGATTACCATCGGACAGTCGGGGTAGGCCGCCTTGCCGTGGGACTTGAACTCGATATTCTGCGTCTTGATCCGCCCCTTCGTGTAGACGAGCATCCGGTCTCCGCCGATGAACTTGTCGGCGACCTCGATGGCAACCTGTAGGAGGCCTCCGGGATTATTGCGAAGGTCGAGGATGAGCGCCTGCATCCCCTGCGTATTCAAATCCTGCAGGGCCTTGTCGAAGTCGCTTCCGGTGCGCTCCTGGAACTGGGTGAGCCGCACATAGCCGATCTTGTCCTTGACCAGCTTCGCGTCCTTCACGCTCTGGATCTGTATGCTCGCCCGCGTAATGGAGAACGGCAGCATCGCTCCCGTTCCCGGCCGCATCACGGTGATGTGCGCCACCGTGCCGGGCGTGCCCCGGAGCTTACGGACCGCCTCCACCAGGCTGAGATCCTTCGTGGACAACCCCTCGATCTCGACGATCCGGTCGCCCGCCCTGAGTCCCGCCTTGAATGCGGGGGTGTCTTCGATCGGCGAGACCACGGTGAGGAACTTGTCCCTGACGGTGATCTCGATGCCCAGGCCGCCGAACTCGCCCTCCGTCTCGACCTTCATCTCCCGGTAGATTTCCTCGTCCATAAACTGGCTGTGCGGGTCGAGGGCGGCGCACATCCCCTTGAGGGCGCCGTAGGCGAGGTCGTGCTCCCGGGTCTCCCGGTAGTAGTTTCTCGTGATGACGTCCATGCCGGAGACAAACAGGTCGAGGCTCGCCTTCAGCTGCTTGTCCGCCGCCCGCCCCGGCGCGGTGAAAGTGGCCGAGATGAGGCAGTATGCCGCCAGGCCCACGGCCATGGCGGCGGTAATCCTGGGCGCCCGCACGGTCAGCCCCTCTCCTGGTTCTTCATGATGCGGATCCCTTTGATCAGGTCGACGGCCCTCTGTACCATGGGGTCGGCCTGCTTCACACCCTTCACACCCTTCTCACCCTTCTCACCCTTCTCACCCTTCACACCCTTCACACCCTTCACACCCTTCTCACCCTTCTCACCCTTATCCACGGGGACCGCGAACTCCTCCTCGTCCTCTTCCGCCTCCCCCACGACCACCGATGGAAGGGGCACGTCTATGTCCGGTTCGAGCCCCTCGTCCTGAATCTCGGCGCCGTCGGGCGTCTGATACACCGCGGTGAGCATCGTGATCACCGAGCCGTCCTTCAGCGTGAACGAGCCCTCTTCGAACGCGCAGCCGAAACTCCTCTGCCCCATGAGAACGCCCCGCCCTCGGGCCTGGAGCGCCCCCGCGAGCACCTCCGCCGCGCCGCTTGTGCCCCCGTTGATCAGGGCCACGACGGGGCCGGCGGCGAGGGGCGGCGTGCCGCTTGATTTGAACTCCATGTTCGCCCCCTTCGTCCTCCCCGCGAGCGTCGCCACGAGCGCGCCGGCCG
The DNA here is from genome assembly GCA_037133055.1 of Chlamydiota bacterium. Lineage (GTDB taxonomy): Bacteria > Auribacterota > Tritonobacteria > UBA1439 > UBA1439 > UBA1439. The sequence continues at coordinate 53,802 of JBAXOY010000003.1, read as the reverse complement.
GGATGAAATGGTCGGCGATCGCGATCGCGGACTTGATATCTCCCGCTGGGCAGTCCCTGAGGTCGACGACCACGCCATCTGCCCCTTCCCCCTTGAGCTGTGCGAGGCATTCGGCAACCCGCGCGGGCGTCTCCCGGTCGAAACGCGATATCCTGAGGAGCGCGATCTTGTCCTCCAGCATCTCGGTCCGCGCCGCCGGCCCCTCAATCTTTCCCGGCTTGAGAGTGAAATCGAGGAACTCACGCTCCCCCCGCCTCACCACCTGGAGGTGGAGCTCCCGGGCGGTTGCGCCGCGGAAAAGCTGCAGGAGCTCGACGAGCGGGCGGTCGTCGACGGCATCCTCGTCGATCTTGATGATGAGGTCGCCGCCCTTAATGCCGGCCTTCCACGCCGGGCCGTTTTCCACGGGGGCGACCACGGTGAAGAGCTTTTCCTTATAGGCGACCTCGATCCCGTAGGTGCCGAGGTCCTTCGCGGGGACCGCCGGGGTTTCCCGGGCGACCGGGGGCGGGGTGTAGGTGCTGTAGCTGTCGAGCGAGGCCAGAATGCCCCTGAGGGCATCCTGCATGAGCTTCTCGGAGCTCAGTTTTTCTATATAGTCGCGCTGGACGATCGTGACGACGTCGCAGAGGATATCGAGGCTCTTGTAGATATCCGCATCCTTCTCCCCCGCCTCCACCGCACGGCCGGCGAACCGGGACGACGCGAGGCTTGCCGAGAGCAGGAGGGCAACGATCAAAAACAGCGTGCGTAACGTAGGCGATTTCATTGTCGCGGTTTCCGTGGTTGGCGTCCGTGTGGAGAAAAACTCAGCCCTTCTTTCTGCTCAATGCCCTTTTCGCGGCCTTGCAGATCTCTTCGGAGGTCAGGCCGTATTTCCGGAGCAGCTCCTCGGGCTCCCCGGACTGCCCGAACCGGTCGCGGATCCCGACCATCTCGACGGGCACCGGGCACCATCCCACCACCGTTTCCGCGACGGCGCTGCCGAGCCCGCCGATCAGGGTGTGCTCCTCCGCCGTCACGAGGGCGCCGGTGGCTCGCGCCGCGGCGATGACCGCCTGTGCGTCCAGGGGCTTGATCGTGTGCATGTCGATGACCGTCGCCCCGATCCCCTCTTCGGCGAGCGCTTTGGCGGCCGCGACGGCCGCGCCGACCATGATGCCGCACGCGATCAGGGCGACGTCTCCCCCCGCCCGCAGGCACACGGACTTGCCGATCACGAACGGCGTCTCCTCGGTCGTGAGCTGCTCGGTCTTCGGTCTCGATGTGCGGATGTAAACCGGCCCCTGCATCCGGGCGGCGGCGAGCACCGCCTTCTTCGCCTCGATCCAGTCGCACGGGACGATGACGGTAAAATGGGGGATGGTCCTCATCAGGGATAAATCCTCGACGCACTGGTGGGAGAGGCCGTCGGCCCCGACGGTGAGCCCGCCGTGACTCGCGACGACCTTCACGTTCGCCCTGGTGGCCGCGACGGAGTTCCTGAGCTGCTCCCAGCAGCGCCCGGTCGCGAATATCGCGAAGCTGGACGCGAAGACGGTCTTCCCGGAGAGCGCGAGTCCGACCGCCATGTTGATCATGTTCTGCTCTGCGATGCCCGCGTTGAAGAAACGCTCGGGATAGGCCCTTCTGAACACGGAGGAACGCGTCGACTCGGCGAGGTCGGCGTCGAGCACGACGACGTTTCTGTCGCTCCTGCCGAGTTCGAGCAGCGCCTCCCCGTACCCGTCCCGTATCGCCTTGGCGACGCCCATACCCTCACGCCTCTCCAAGTTCGGCGAGCGCCCGCTTCGCCTCGTCCGCCGTCGGCGCCACGCCGTGCCAGTTGACCTGCGCTTCCATAAACGAGACGCCCTTCCCCTTCACGGTCCTGGCGATTATGGCGGAGGGCTTCCCCTTCGGCTCCGCCGCCCAGTCGAGGGCGGCGATGATCTGCCGGAAATCGTGCCCGTCGATCTCCCGCACGGCCCAGCCGAACGCCTCCCACTTCGCCGGTATCGGTTCGGGGTTCATAGTGTCCTGTATTCTGCCGTCGATCTGCAGCCCGTTGAAATCGACGATGGCGCAGATGCGGTCAAGCGTGTAGTGGGCGGCCGCCATCGCCGCTTCCCAGACTTCGCCCTCCTCGAGCTCGCCGTCGCCGAGGCAGACATACACCCGATAGTCCTTGCCGTCCAGCCTTCCCGCGAGCGCCATGCCCACCCCGACGGAGAGGCCCTGCCCGAGGGAGCCCGTCGAGGTCTCGACCCCGGGGACCCTGGTCGCGTCCGGATGCCCCTGGAGCATGGCGCCGAACTTGCGCAGCTTCAGGAACTCGCCCTTGGGGAAATAGCCGCACTCCCCGAGGACCGCGTAGAGCGCCGGGGCGGCGTGGCCCTTCGAGAGGATGAACCGGTCTCTGTCCGCCCAGCGCGGGTTCTTCGGGCGGTGGTTCAACCGGGTGAAGTAAACGGCCGTGAGGATGTCGGCGACGGAAAGGGATCCGCCGGGATGCCCCGACCCCGCCCGGGCGATCATCCTGATGATGTTCGAGCGTATGACCCGCGCCCGCTCCTCGAGCTCCCGTATGAACGAGTCGTTGAGGGGGCGCGTTGCCGCCTTTTCAGTGTCGCGCATTGCCGATCCGCTCGGTTTCATGGTAACAGTCACGGGGAACGCATGATAGCAATGGGCACGGGGCAAGTCAACCGGAAACGGCGCGCGCACCCTGCCGCACGGCATCCCGGTACCCCGCCCTCACCGCGTTGAAAAACTCGACCGCCGCTCGCATCGCGTAATCCGGATACGTCCAGGGCCACGCCCGGAAGCCCCCCGTCTCGAAGTAAAGCATGGGCTGCGCGTAAATGCCCCCCCCGAGATATACCCGGTACGCGGCATCCTTCACGGACGCCACCACAACCGTCCCCAGGTCGAGGTAGCCCGGGTCCACGTTCGCCCGCCGCCCGCCGTGGACCGCGAGCCTCGACTCCAGCGCGTTGCTCGCACGCTTCCATGCCCGAAGGCCCTCCGCGGGAGCAAGGTCCGCGAAGGCGAGAAAGCGCCTTGCGAGACCGGGCCCCATCTCCCTTTCGTAGAAGCGTGTGAATCGGAAATCCATCGGCTCGCTCACGCTCTTCAGGGGCCCCCAGAGCCCCTCGAGCGAATCCAGGAGCGGCCCCGGCTCTTCGCCGGCGGGCGAGAGCAACGCGGCGACCCTCACCACCGGCCCCTTCTCCCTCGGCATGCCCATGAGGTCGGCCCGCGGACTCAGTCGAGCTTCCTGAACTCGTAGTAGGCGACCCCCGCGGGTCCGTGGGCCAGGCTCATCGTCTCCATCTTTTTGTCCCCGGGGGCGAGCTCCTCCGTGATATAGAGAACCGTGTCCCTGCACAGGAACTTGCCTTTCGCATTGAAGAGCATGAGCTGGAAGCGCGGGGTGACGGGGATTCCCGTGTCGTTCAGAAGGGCGACGTCGGCGAGCACCTTTCCGGTCCCCATTTGGGTCCTGAAGAGCACGGCCTTCACGAACTCAACCCCCTCGACCTTCTTCTGGGGAAGCTGCTGCCCGATGCGAAAGACCTGTATCAGGCCCGGCCGGCTTTCCTCCTTCTCGTATGCCTCCAGCTTGTCCTGATCCTCGATTTCGCGCTGTGTTTCGACGATCTTTTTGGTCTCGTCCTTCAAGGTCACCGCCTTATCGACGGAAAGCGGCGCGGGGGTGGGAGCGTTTTGCGCGGCCTTCGCGGCGATTTCAATCCTCGTCCGCTGCAGGGCGACGATCTGCCTGAATACCAGGAAAAGCCCCAGCACGATGGCCGCCGCAAGAATACAGAGACCGTAAAGATTTTTGCTGCTCGACTCGTCGTTCATCATCCATCCTCCTGTCGGGCGCGGTGACGCGCCCGGCCCGCTATCCATGCGCCGGTTCAAAAGTAACTACTCAGGTAGTCAGAAGCCAGGAGCCAGAATCCAGAATGGATCGTGAATAATCTTCCAGTAGCTTGCTGACCTCTTCGAGTAGTTGCTCATTCTAACTCCTGGCTCCTGACTCCTGAATTCTGGCTCCTGAGCAGTTACGTTCAGAACACCTTTTCCCCGAGATAGGCGAATATCTCCGGGCGCCTGGTCATGTTATCGTAGGAGAAGAGGACCACGCCGAGCGCCCCCATCCCACGGCAGTCCCGGATCTGCGCCGCGAGCGCCGCGGGGGAATCGAGCACCTTGTACGCGCCGAGCCCCATGGCTACCCGCGCCCCCGTTCCCGCCGCGGAGAGCACCTCCGCCGCGCGCTTCCGGACCAGCTCCCGACGTTCGCTGTAGTTCATGGGCACCACGAAGTCCACGAGCCCCTCGCTCAGCCAGCGGCGCCAGTCCTGAAAGGTGGCCTCGCGGCACTTTTTCTCGTCGGGAACAATCGCCACGGAAAGCAGCTTCCCCCTGGCGGCGGCGAGCCCTTTCGCCCCCGCGACGAAGAGGGACACCTGATCCCTTCTCCACCCGTCCCAGAGCGCACGCTCCGCGCCGGCACACCGGGCGGGATCGACGCCGGCGGACTTTTTAAAAGCCGCCACGCTGCCGCGCCCGTAGCCGAAGTCCGTCTTCCCCTTCTCGTCGAACGGGTACCGGACATAGTCGAGATGGATGCCGTCGATGTCGGGATAGCGGTCCAGTATCTCCTGCACGATCCGCAACACGTATCCACGCGCACCCGGATCGCCCGGTTCCAGCCAGTAGCCGCTGTCGGGGAGCGCGCCCTTCGGGTAGTCGAGGATGGACCGGCCACTCCGGTCGCGGGTCATCGCCCCCTTCCCGAGCTTCCGTATGATCTCCGCGTCCCTGCCGCCCCACACCCTGAACACGTTCACCCAGGCGTGGAGCTGCATGCCCCGCGCGTGGGCCATGTCGATCGCCAGCCGCAGCGGGCAGACCTTCTCCTTGTCGTAAAAGGCCCTGTACGGTTCCGCGTTGGCGATGCCGGAGCGGTACCATGCCCTGTTGCCCCGGTACACCTGCATGAAGACCGTGTTGACCTTCGCCTTCTCCAGCCTCCTGAACATCTCTTCGATCCCGGCACGGCTCGAAAATGTCGCGTTGACGCCCTCGCACTCGACCCAGATGCCGCGCATCTCGGACGATCGCCCCGCCGGCTTCGCGCCATGGTGGGGGAGGGCGGAGGCGGCCCCGGCGCAGGCACACAGCAGAAGCGCGGCGCGCACGGCGATGCGGAGTCCCCTCCCCGAAACGGCGTCGGGATGCCGCGCGCCGGGGTCCGGCCCCGTCATCGCGTGTGAAATGTTTCCAGGGAAAGGCCGCATAGCCGCGTGACGCCCGCGTCAGAACCGCACGCCGGGCCTGAGGTTTGGCTGGTTTTCCCAAGGTTCGGGCTTGGCCCACGGGATGGAAGATCCACCCTCGGGGGTCGAGCAGCCCGCGAGAAACGCCATAAGGACGGCGATACCCAGCACCGCGCCCACCAGCCATGGAGATCGTGTCGGAACCATCGGGTGTCCCATTGTGACGGCACAGTCTACCATGCAGGCACGCGCCGCGCAACTGATTCCGTGCCGCGGGGCTCGCTCTACGGCTTGATGCGCAATTGGGCGCAATTGGGCTTGACATAACTCACGGCACTGCGGTACCATTCAGGTTAGAGTGCATATCGCGCGCACCGGGACTACGGCAAGGAGGGATCGGACGATGGAAGCGCTGGATACGGGAATGCGGACATTTTCAAGGATTTTCAGCCTTTCGTTCAGCGGAAAAAAGATCGCACTGCAGATCGGCGGAATGGTCTGCGCCTGCGTCGCCTCGCTCATCATCCTCCACATCGGCGTGTTCATCTTCAGGGAGCGCCTGCAGACACTCATCGCGCTCGTGAACTGGGTCGCGGTGATATTCATCATGTTCGTCACGTGGGGCGCAATCGCGAAGGTGACCGTGGCGGAGGTTGCCGGGCTCCCGGCGGTGGATATAAAGGGGGCGCTGCGGGCCGCGAGGAAATCCGCGAAGCCGCTCATCATCGCCCCCCTGAAGATCGTGCTCATCATCTTCGTCATGATGCTTTGCCACGTGGTCGCGGACTGGTGCGGCCTCATCCCCGTCATCGGGGAGATCGTGTGGCCGTTTCTCGCGATACCCCTCTTCTTCCTGAGCGCCCTCATTCTCGCCGCAGAACTCATTTTTGTCTGCGGGACGTTCCTCCTTCCCTCCATCATCATGGTGGGCAAGGAAAGCCCCGTGAGCGAGCTCAACGACTTTTTGCGGTCGCACACCCTGCGCTTCATCGGCTACCTGGTTGCCACCGCGGTCGTGGTCGGCATCGCGCTCCTCTTCTTCCACGTCCTGATGTTCGAGAACGAGATGCTTTCCCAACGGGCGATGGGCGACAAATACGCGAACATCGTCTCCTCCGTGCCGCCGAAGATGTACGCGGCCTTCAACCGCGTGGCCGGATCGTTCTGCCTCCCCCTGCCGGGCTGCCCCTCTGCCCTGCTTCAGTCTGAATGGACAGGCCCCGCGTCCGGGCGCGATTTGCGGTGGACCTACACGTTCGCCGGCGTCATCTGGGGCATCTCCACGCTCATCATACGCCTCGCGATCCTGGCCCTGCCATTCGTGATCTGGTGCGTCTCGGGGACGCTCATCTATCTCGGCCTGAAGCCCGACGCAGCGCCGAAACCCTAGGAGCCTGACCCCGCGGTGCGGAAGAGCCCGGGTACGGGCTTCCCCCGTCCCGAGGCGGATCCGCGGGGGACTGCCGGCCTCATGCCCACCTACGAGTACGAATGCCCGAACTGCGGCCGCTTCGAGCGGTTTCAGCCCATCACGGCGAAACCGCTCAAGGCCTGTCCCGACTGCGGAGGCGCCGTGAGGCGGCTCATCAGCGCGGGGGCCGGCATCATCTTCAAGGGCCACGGCTTCCACGCAACCGACTACCGCAGCCAGGGGTATCGGGCCGCGGAGAAAAAGGAAAAAGATGCCACCGTCACAAAAAAAGAAAAGAAAAAAGAGTCCGCCGCGGCCTCGTCGGACGACTGAGACCCGCCCGGACCCCTCCATCGCGGGAATCGATACGCCCGAAAAACAGAAGCTCTACGACCTCATCCGCGAACGTCCGCAGCAGCTCTCCAACTTCAAGCAGCTCGCCGCGCTCATGCGGCAGGACAACCGTCACGACGCGGCGGCGGCGCTGCTCAGGAAGGCCCTCTCCCTTCATCCCGGAGAGCGCGACCTCCTGAGCCATCTCGGGAGGACGTACTGCGAGGCCGGCGACGTGCCCCGCGCGATCGGCCTCTACAGGAAGCTCATCCGCGCCAACCCCGACGACCCCGTGCCGTACGAGAAGATCGACCGGATATGCCGCGACCACAGCATGTTCGAGGAGGCGGTCCGGCTCTACCGCGCGATCCCCCGCAGCGGGGCGCTGAAGGAGCGGAGCCACGAGCGGATCCACTTCCTCCTGGTGGAGAAGATGAAGGATTTCACCCGCGGCATCGCGAACCTCCGCGAGGCGATCAGGCGTTTCGGGTCGAGCTATCGAAGGTGCAAGGATCTCGGCCGGCTGTACGCCAAGGGACAGGACTGGCCGCGCGCGGCCAGGTACTACCGGATGGCCCTCGATCTCAAGAGCGACGACGCCGACCTCATCGGCATGCTCGGGTGGGCGCTTGCGGAATCCGGCAAACTCGCCGGGGCGGAGGAGTGCTTCAAGAAGGTCCGCGGCACCTTCCAGGGAGGCGCCAGCCTCGCAGAACTCTACCTGCGCCGGGGGCGCATGGCCGAGGCGGAAGAGGAGCTGAATTCCCTCGGGGCGCGCTATGCAGGCAACTCCCGCCTCGCGATCGGCCGCGCCGAGCTCACCCTCATGCGCGGGGATGCGGCCGCGGCAAGGAGTCTCTGCGAGGAGGCGCTGAAGCGCACCCCGCCCTATTTCGCCTTCGAGCTCGCGCACGGCCACGAGGTGCTGGAGGCCGCCTGCAGGAAGCTCCGGGACAGGAAGGCGGCGGCGCATCACGGCGTGCTCGCGAAGGCGCTCAAGGCGGGGCCCGACACCTACACCGCCCTCGTCACGCGGGGGGAGGCATTCCTCGCCGCCGGGGAACTCGATGCCGCGGACGGGGTGCTCGACCGGCTCCTCGATCTCTATCCCGGCAACACCCGCGCCCTCGCGGGCAAATGCGAGATCCGGATGCGCCGGAGGGACCCGCGCGGCGCGGCCGAGATCGGAGAGCGGGCGCTCGGGAACGCGAACCCGAAATACCGGGATGAGCGGATCAGATGCCACGAGATCCTGAGCCGCGTCTACCGCATGCTGAAGGACCGGTCAAGGGCGGGCTACCATCGAGAGCGGGCGGAAGAGCTTAAAAGGCAGGATTGAGTGCGGGAATTCAGCGTTATGCGCTTCAACGCCGGGACGCAGATGAACACAGAGTGCGCAGATACCACAATGGTTCAAGATTATAGGTTCAAGATGCGAGCACGCTGCGTTAAAAATCCGCGTTTATCCGCGGCAATCCGCGTCCCATCTGCTCTCAAGGAGGTACGTCTCTCAAAATATCCTCTATGGTATCTGCGTTCATCTGCGAAATCTGTGTCCAATTTTTATCTCCCTTTTGTATCCTGTCTATCCAGACGATCTGCGTTCATCTGCGTGCTACGTTAAAGCCGAGTCCCTGCCGCGGTTTACCCCATTTCCCCTCAGTAATAGTTCTGGGCGAGGGGGATTCTCCTCCCGTATCCGAACGCCTTCGAGGTGACCTTCAGCCCCGGCGGCGCCTGATGCCTCTTGTACTCGTTCCGCTCCACCCTCCTGATGACCCCGCAGACGAGCTTCCGGCCATACCCCGCGGCGATGATCTCCTCCGGGCTCTGCCTCTTCTCGATGTAGCGGGAGAGGACCGCGTCGAGCACCTCGTAGGGAGGCAGGGTGTCCTGGTCGATCTGGCCCGGCTTGAGCTCCGCGGAGGGGGGCTTCGAGATGCTCGCCTGCGGAATGATCTCGCCGCCTTCGTTCAGGTGGCGCGCGATGCCGTAGATGAGCGTCTTCGGCACGTCCGAAAGCACCGCGAGCCCGCCCGCCATGTCCCCGTACAGGGTGCAGTACCCCACCGCCATCTCCGACTTGTTCCCGGTCGAAAGGACGAGCGCGCCGAACTTGTTCGAGAGCGCCATCAGGATGTTGCCGCGGATCCTGGCCTGAATATTCTCCTCGGTCGTGTCGGGCCTGCGGCGCCGGAGATGCGGCGCGAGCGTTCGGAGGTATGCGCGGTACACCGGGGTGATCGGGACGACGGAAACGCCGATGCCGAGATTCTTCGCCAGTGCCCGGGCGTCCTCGACGCTCCCGCGGGAGGAGTACATCGAGGGCATCGAGACGCCGCGCACGTGCTTCCTGCCGAGCGCGCGCACCGCGATGCACGCGGTCACCGCGGAGTCGATCCCTCCGCTCAGGCCCACGATGGCGTCCCGGAAGCCGCACTTCCGCGCGTAATCCCGGACCCCGAGGACCAGCGCATCACAGACGGTCTCATCCGGGGCCTCCTCCCCCGGGGAGAGCGCGGGATGCGGGGCCTCTGCCCCGGCGAACACGAGGTCCTCCTCGAATGACTTCCCCTGCGCGATCAGCTCTCCGCGGGCGTCGAACGCGAGGCTGCATCCGTCGAAGACGAGCTGATCGTTTCCCCCCACCTGGTTGACGTAGTAGACCGGGATCCCGTGCCGCGATGCGATGCTCTTCGCTATCGAGCGGCGAAGGGCGCAGCCCCCGATCACGAACGGAGAGGCCGAGATGGTGATGAGCACCTCGGCGCCCTTCTTCACCAGCATCTCGACCGGGTCCGCCGCGTAGAAGCGCCGCTGCCAGAACTCCGGGACGTTCCAGATGTCCTCGCAGATGGTGAGCCCCACCCTCTTCCCCGCGACGGTCGCGACGGTCACCCCGTCCGCGGGGTCGAAGTACCTGCGCTCGTCGAAAACGTCGTAGGTGGGCAGGAGCATCTTGTGGAACACCTGCCGCACCGCGCCGCCACGGATGAGGGCTCCTGCGTTGAAGAGCCCCTTTCCGACGGGCGCGCGGTTCCGGTCCACGAACCCCGCGATGACCGGCATCTCTCCGACATCCCCCGCGAGCCGCTCCAGCGCCTTCAGGTTGTCATCGATGAACTCGCGGCTGAGGAGGAGGTCGCGGGCCGGGTATCCGGTGATGCACATCTCCGGGAGGACGCAGAGGTCGGCCCCGCTCCTCTCCGCCCGGCGGACGGCGCGGAGGATCCGCTTCACATTGCCGGAAAGGTCGCCGACCGTCGGGTTTATCTGCGCGAGGGCTATTTTCATGTCCGTATTCTTTTCATTCCACCACGAGACATTTCGCCTTCGCGGTGGCGACCAGGGCGCCCTTCGTGTCCCGCGCCTCCGCCTCGGCAAGGACGAGCCTGCCGTTCCTGCCCGTGATCCGGCCTGAAAAATCCACCCGCTCCCCCACCCTGACGGCCTTCTTGAACCGGAGCTCAAGGGCCGCGGTGACCGCCCTGAGTCCCGTCCGCCACGCCAGATTGAGCATGATCTCGTCCAGGATAAGGCCGACGAGGCCGCCGTGGACGACGTCCGTATAGCCCTGGTGCTCCTTGCGGAAGGTGAACGACGCGCGCAGCGCCCCGTCGCCGCCTGGGGCGAAGGAGAGCTTGAGCCCCGCGGGGTTCTTCTCCCCGCAGGCGAAACACCACCGGTCGTCGGTCAGGGAAAACCCTGTCATAAACAGGTGTCCATGGATCGGCCGCACTGCTACAATAGTATCACTGACCATCAGTGTAGCAAAGCGGCGTGTGCCCCGCACAGGGAAGGAATGCCATGCGATCCCCCTTGTCACGTTTCGCGCTGATCGCCGTACTGGTTCTCATCGCGCCCGGGAAACACCCGTCCCCGGTTTTTGCCTACGACCAGCCGCCCGTCGTCCCCGTCATAGATGCCGCCATGAAGGAGCGCCTCCGGGCGGTGCGCGCGACGGGGCAGTCCCTCGGCAACTACGCCGATGCGGCGAGCCGTATCGGCGACAGTATCACGAGCTCGAACCTGTTCTTCACCCCGATCGGCTGCGGCCGCGTCGCGCTCGGCGGCCACGCAGAGCTCCAGCCCGTGATCGCATACTACGCCTCGCGCTCGGACTCCTCCTGGCGCCCGGCCGCGGCCTGCCCGATCAACTCGTTCACCCGCGTGAGCGCCTGCGCGGTGAGCGGATGGAGCGCCCCCATGGTCTTTACCCAGTCCGGGGCGTGCCCGGATCCCGGTCGCGCCGCCCTCGCCTGCGAGCTGCTCGACGCCCGCCCCGCCGTCGCCCTCATCATGTACGGCACGAACGATCTCGAGCACTACCGCGCCGAGACGTTCCGCGCCGCCATGGGCTCGATCGTCGAGGCATGCGCCGCAGCGGGGGTGATCCCGGTCCTGAGTACGATCCCCCACCGCTATGACAGCGCCTCGCGCGCCGCCCTCGTCATGCCGTTCAATCAGATCATCATCGATGTCGCGGGCTCGCACGAGGTCCCCGTGTGGAACTACTGGCTCGCCATGGAGGCCCCCGGAATGGCGAATGGAGGGATCAGCGCGGACGGCATTCATCCGAGCGCACTGGGGGGGAGCGACGCGGCGAATTTCGGCTCGGAGGGGCTTCGCTACGGCTACAACAGGCGGAATTTCACGGCGCTCCAGGTGCTCGACAAGGTGACGAGGGTCGTCACCCTGGACGGCGAGCCCGATCCGACGCCGACGCCCGCCGTCTCGCTCGCGCTCGCGCCGGGAAGCGCCTCCCCGGCCGCCGGCGCGCCGTTCATCCTCGATGTGCGCGTGCAGCCGATCAACCAGGTCTTCGACGCGTGGGCGGTTATCATCGGCCCGGGAGGAGATATCTCCTCACCCGACCCGCGCCGCCCCGGGTCGCTCGTCCCCGGGGCGCATCCCCTCGCGAGGGGGGTGCAGGGGCTCGGCAGTGCGATCGATGTGAGGCTCCTCGCAGTCGCTTCCGTGCCCCCCGGCGCGGCGGGGATATGGAGGATTATCGCACGTCTCGTGCCGCCCGGGAGGAGTCCCGCGGATGCCTGGAACGCGATCCCGGGCTGTGCGGATGAGGCGACGGTGACGGTGGGGGGGCATTAAACAGCTATCCGCGGCCGACGGTCCACGGTCCGCAAAATGGCCGAAGGTACTCTATGGTGGACGATGGACTAATGCCCCTGCTGCTGCGGCTGCTTCTTCTGGGGGGGCCGCCCCACCCGGAACGGGTAGCGCGTCACGAGCGTGTCCTCGAGACACACCTCCACCCAGTACAGCCCCTCCTCGTTGAAGCGGATATTCTGAAAGAAGTTCACCACGATCGAGCCGCGGTTCTCCTCCGTGAGGACGATCTTGACCGGGACGCTCTCGACCACCCGGGTCTTCTTGTCGGGGGCGACGATCGCGGAGCGGGCGTGGAACTCCCCGATGCCGTTGTACCAGGAGTTCGCGATGCAGAGGCGGTGGTGCACCGCGGGGAGTCCCTGCACCCAGATATTCTGGAACACACCGAGGAACATGAACTTCCCGTTGATCTCCTGGCGCACGTCGTCGCACAGGACCGAATACACGAGATCGGGCTTCATCTGCATGCTGCCATCCTCTCCTCCGGGGCCGGGATGCCTACCGCACCGGAAGCCTGACGGAGTCGAACATGACGACATTCCCCGTGTTCGGGCCGAGCTCCTCGATGAAATAAAAGATGGGCACTTTCCCGGCCGGCGTGATGTAGAGATAGAAGGTGATGAAATTGTACCGCATGTCCATGGGGATGGTCACGCGGGGCCGGACCCGGGTGGCGTAGGGGAACTCATACCCCCACACATCCGGGCACACAGCTTCAATCGACCAGGGGTCCTCCCAACCAGCGTAGCTCACCCACCCGCTGAAGAACAAATTGAACACGCCATAGCTGGTATCCGCGATACAATAAACGTCGAAGTGCGCGGAAATGGGCGCATTCAGCCTTACGTCGAAGGAGAACCCCTTCCCCGCGGTCAGACTCGAGGGGGTGATGCTCAGCGGCTTCGACTGTCCTCCGGGACACTCCGGCGCAATGCACCAGCACGCCGCGGCGAGCGCCGCCACGGCGATAGTCATTCGATGACGCGCGCTCATCGTCCCCCCCTCTTGCTCGAATGCCCCATGTCACGCGAAGGCGATACGGCGCTCCCCTCCGCCCATAAGGTACTACGCGCGGGGCCGACGCGCAAGTATCGATATGGGCGCACACACAAACCCGGCGACGGTACTGCCACCGCCGCCGGGCGCATGCGATACCCCCTGCCGCGTCTTGCCGCGGCGCTTAACGAGGGTGCTCTTCTTACTTCTTGGCCGCGTCGGTAACGGCTTTACCGGCGTCGCTGATCCCCTTGGAGACCTCGGCTGCCACCGGCTTCTTCTCCTCTTTCTTCTTGCAACCGCCGAGGACCACCGTGCCGAGCGCAAGCGCAAGGGCCACGAACATGATTCTCTTCATCTTTCTCCCCTCCTTTCCAATTCCGAATTCCGTTTTCGTGCAATGATTATGCGACTTTCCTTGGCGCTTGGCAACTACTTTTTACCTAACTCTTACCCAACATGAACTCGGCGTCCTCTTATCCGAGAGGAGCATCCCGCTGAAGATCGGGCCCATCCCGGGGCCGCCGAACACCTCTCTGAGGATGAGCCGCGAGATCACCACGTCGTCGGGACCGTTCGCGCCCTTATGCGTCGTTCCCACTCTTCCCTCCATCGGGCATCCGTTGTACCACCGTCGCCGCGGCCTTCCCGCTCCGCACGACATGCCTGTCGTAGCGCCGCAGGGCGCCGTAGACGCAGGCAAGCGCCGCGAGCCCGATGCCCAGCCCCGCCGTCTCCGAACCTGTGAGCGCCGTCCCGGCGATGCATCCCGCGACCAGGCCGGCGAGCGGCGCGCCGTAGAGGAGGAGCGCCGCGCGGAGGGGATCCGGCCCCGTGATCTCGAGACGCACCCTCTCCCCCACCCCGGCTCCGGCGAGGTTTCGCGCCTCGACCACCATTGCGCCGGGGCCGAGCGCGGCGCACGCGCGGCACCCGCTGCACGCGCTCTTACGCGACAGGCGCACCCTGGCCGTTCCGCCCAGGAGCGCGATGACCTCGCCATCTTCCCTCATCCCGCGGGCCCCCTGTCCGATACCGTGGTGGAGTATAGCATCCGGCCCGGGAACCCCGAATGATTTTTGCGCCGGGGGAAGGACTGGCGCGGAGCTATCTCCCGCGCTTCTTCATCCCCAGGGCGGAGTCGACGTAGACCTTCATGGCGGGGAGTTTGCTCTCGACGTAGGGGCGGATGCACTTCTTGTCGAGGATCGGGTTGCAGCCGAAGAGGCACCAGGGCTGTATCGGCGAGGGGGGGACGGCGCCGCCGAGCGTGATCTTGTCCTGTTTCAGCCCGGGGTTGTCCCAGAACGGGTGGAAGTACCGGATGCCGTAGGAGCGGGCGAAGCGGTCAGCGGGGACCATGTAGTCCGGGGTCTGCTCCGGGTAGAAATCCTGCGCCTTCTGGAAGCCGTCGGCGATCTCCCTGATCCCGTGCTTCCTGCAGTAAACGATCGCCTCGCAGAGCATCGCGAGCTTGCAGCCGCAGCAGACGAGGTTCCCGCCCTTCCCGTATCTCCCCACGTCATCGACCATGGGGGCGATGGCGAGATCGTGGAACAGGGGGGTGGAGTCGAGGAGCTTCCACGCGCAGAGGCCCGGGAACTGCTTCCGGATGAAATCCGCCTTGTACCCGGCGAGCTCGAGCCATTTCTCCGCGCCGTTGTCAAAGGTGAGAAGAAGCGCCTCGCGCCCCTCCTGGAGGAGGTGGACCGCGACGGCGGTGGAGTCCGCCCCCCCCGAAAACAGGATCGCGACCCGCGACGGCTTCTTGCTTTTCATCTCCAAGCCCCCCGTGCACACTGTTTGGTTCACGCAGTTCAAGCGGTTCAAGCAGTTCAGGGCGCGAAACATTTTCTCCGTGCACCTCCGTGCTCTCCGTGCTCTCCGTGCTCTCCGTGGTGAAAAATTATCGTTCCCTATTTCTTCGCCGCGGCGAGCTTTTTCTGCGCGAGCTTCGCTCCCTCAAGGATCGACTCGTACCCGGTGCAGCGACAGAGGTGGCGGGAAAGCGCATCGACGATCTCCTCCTCCGTCGCCTCCGGGTTCTTCGCGTAGAGGGCGTGGAGCGTCATCACGATGCCGGGGATGCAGTAGCCGCATTGGACCGCCCCGGCCTCGATGAGCGCCTCCTGGATCGGATGGAGCCTCGTCCCCTCCGACATCCCCTCGATAGTGGTCACCGTCGTCCCGTCGAGCTTCTTTCCCGGCAGGACGCAGCTCCGTTTCGCGACGGCGTCGATGATGATCGTGCAGGCGCCGCAGGAGGCGTCGTCGCAGCCCCGCTTCGTGCCGGTCATGCCGAGCGTCTCGCGGAGGACGTCGATCGCCTTCTCCCACCCCTCGATCTCGACGCTCCGCGCCACGCCGTTGACGGTAAAGGATATCCTTTCTGCCATGGCTACTTTCCCTTCTCCTCGAGCGCCTTCTTGATCTTCTCTGGCGTCACCGGAATCTCGCTGAAATCCACCCCGATTGCGTCGTAGACCGCGTTGAGGACCGCGGGCGCGACGCCGATCACGGGGTGTTCCCCTATCCCGCGCGCGCCGAACGGCCCGATCGCCTCCGGCGTTTCCACGAACTCGACCGTCTGCTTCTTCGGCGCATCCTTGATCGTGGGGAAGCGGTACTTCGAGAAGTGCGGGTTGACCGCCTTGCCGTCGGGGGTGAACTTGAGCTCCTCGCAGAGCGAGGCGCCGAGCGCCATCATCACGCCGCCCGTGACCTGTCCCCGGATCTGCCGGGGGTTGATCACCTGCCCGATGTCGAAACACGAGACGAAGTGGTCGACGGTGATCTTCCCGGTCTCCTTCTCGATCCGGAGCTCGCACGCCTGGGCGCCGAAGGTGTAGGTGATGCCCATCGTGCCCTGGCCGCAGGCGTTCGGGTTGGACTGGCGGGGCAGGCGCGCGTCGGCGGTGGTGTGGACCACCTCGCCCACCGTCACTCCGTCGTCGTAGGTGTAGCCGCGTGCGAGCTTCGTCACCTCGACCCGGACGCCGGGATCGTGGTTCAGGTAGATCCAGTCGCCGTCGTAGACCAGCCTGTCCTCGTCCACCCGGAGGACCTGCGCGGCGGTCTTCTTCAGCTGCGCGATCGCCTTCTCGCACGCCCGGAGGATCGCCCTCCCCCCCTGGATGGTGAACATCGAGCCGATCGTCTGCCACTCCCACGGGGAGAACTGGGTGTCGATCTCCGTGTAGACCCGGATGCGCTCGGGGGCGATCTTCAGCGCCTCGGCCGCCACCTGCCGCGCCACGTTCCTCAGTCCCTGGCCGACCTCCGCCCCGCCCATGTTGATCGAGACGCTCCCGTCGCTGTTGAACTTCAGGTAGCATGACTTCGAGGAGAACGACGCCCCCTTCGGCGACTTCATCAAGGCGGCGAACCCGCGGCCATACCAGTACCGGTCGTCGTCCTCGACCTTCTTCGGTTTCGCGAAGACGATGCTTCGCACGAGGTCCGCGCATTTCTTCACGTTCCCGTTGCTCTCCCAGAGCCGCTCGCCGAGCGAGGTCACCTTGCCGGGGCCGAGGTAGTTCTTCTCCCGGAGGGCAAACGGGTCCATCTTCAGCCTGCGCGCCAGGATATCCATCATCCGCTCCATCGCGAGCTGCGACTCCTGATGGCCGTAGCCGCGGTACGCCCCGACGGGGGGGGTGTTCGTGTAGACCGCGAGCCCCTCGAGGTGGCAGTGGGGGAACTCGTAGGCGCCGGTGGAGTTGTGCGTCGAGGCGATCAGCACGTGGATCCCGGTGTCCATGGATGCGCCGGTCGAGTGGAGGATGGTCGTCTTAAGGGCGGTCAGCGTCCCGTCCTTCTTCGCGCCGATCTTTATCTGCGTCCTGATTCCGTGCCCGATCAGCGTGCTCAGGAGGTCCTCCTGGCGCGTCGCGACCCACTTCACCGGGCGCCCCTGGACGAAGCTCGCGACGTAGGCCACCGTCTGCTCGATGGTCACATCCGACTTGTACCCGAAGCACCCCCCCACCTCGGGGATGTGCACCCGCACGTCGGAGATCGGGAGCCCGTACACGAGGGCGACGTCCTCGCGCACGATGAAGGGGCAGATCGAGGACGACCAGATCTCGATCGTCTTGTCCTCGTGGAACCAGACGATCGACCCGTGCGGCTCGATGGCGGCCGATGAGCCGAACGGGTAGTTGAACTCGCCCTCCAGCACGACCTCCGCCTCGCGGAACCCCTTCTCGACGTCGCCCTTTTTCAGCGTGTAGCGGGTCGCGATGTTGGTCCCGGGGACCGGCTCCATTCCGGGGAGGTGGACGAACCTCGGCGCCTCCTCGTGGATGAGGACGGCATCCTTCTTCAGGGCATCGCGGGCGTCCACGTAGACCGGGAGCGGCTCGTAGACGGCCTTGATCTTCCCGACGGCGGCCCGCGCCTGGTGGAGCTTCTCCGCCACCACCGCGGCGACCGGTTCGCCGATCCAGCGGACCCTGTCCACCGCGAGGGGAAGCCGGTCCTTCATGTTCTCCCCGTAGCGGAACTTGCAGTCTCGCCCGGTGACCACCTTCACCACGCCCTCGCACTTCTCGGCCTCGGAGGTGTCGAGGGAGACGATCTTCGCGTGGGCGTGCTCGGGCCTGAGAAAGGCGATGTGGAGCAGCCCCGGCAGCCTGATGTCGTCGAGGAACTGGACCCGGCCCGTCGCCTTGGCGGCGGCATCAGGCCTCGCGATGTTCTTACCGATGTATTTGAATTCCATCTGAGGGCGCCTCCTCCCGAAACGGGTTATCGCGGCAGGGCCGCCGCGAAGGGAGTCTAATTGTACTTTACCCGCAGGACGCGCGCCAGCGCAAAACGCGGACACCCAAAACGCGACCCGGTTGACAACCCCGGGGCATCTCCATTATACTATGCTGGCGTATAACTGAAGGAGGCCGAATGATGAAGCGCAGGAAAAAAAGGGGAAAGACCGCGGGGGTGAAAAAGGCGAAGCGCATCGTGCGGAAGAAGCGCGCGGCGAAGAGGACGGGGGCGGTGGTGAGCATGCCCGAGGCGGTGCAGGCCCCGGCGGCCCCTCCGGTGGAAAAGATTCCCTACGTGGCCCCGAAGCGGGCGCATATCAATGACGCGGTGTGCGCGCTCCTGCCTCACATCGACCCGAAGCTCATCAAGAAGCTCGACTACTGGGCTCTTTACACGATACACCAGGATGTGGTCAAAAGCGGCAAGGACGCCGAGACGCTCGCCCGCAGCCTGATCAAGGGATACGACCCGGCGAAAGCCTTTCCCGTATCGCCGGCGCAGTCCGCCGCGGCGGTGACGGCAAAAGAACAGGAGCGTATGATGCGCGCGAAGGAGATCGAGAACAGGAAGGTCGACGCGAAGAAGAGAGAACTCGCCGCCCGGGAACGCGCCCGCGTCGCGAAGGAGCTCGCCCGCGCCAAGGCGCAGGCCGCTAAGGACAGGGAGCGCGCCGCGCGCGCGGCCGCCAGGGCGAAGAGAAGCTCCCCGATCCCGAGGCCCGTGGTCGCGGCGCCCGCCGCGAAGACGGCCCCCGCGCCCGCCGCCCCCGTGGCTCCCGTGAAGCGCGGCCCCGCCTCGGCGTACATCGCCCCGGTCCGCGCGAGGATCAGGGAGGAGCTCGCAAAGGTGATGCCCATGATCAAGCAGTCGGACCTTTCCGGCCTCGACTACTGGGCGCTCTACACGATGCACTCGAGGATCTGCAAGTACGGCGATGATCCCGAGTCGATGGCGAGGAAGTTCGTCAAGGGCTACAAAAAGGTCAAGAAGTAACATTGATGGATCCCGCAGCACTCGACGCGGTGACCGACCGGTCCATTGTCGATAGTCCATAGCCCCCACCGCTTCTCAGCTATGGACCATGGACTATGGACTATCGGCCAACGTTGGGGGCGCCCGCATCGCCTTCTTCTCCCCGTGCAGTCGCTTCGCGTCGAGCATCCGCGCCTTCGCGCGGCGCGAGCGGCGGCGTTTCTGGCGCCGGATCTTTTCCCGCGCCTGCTCCGCGGCGCTCTCGCGTCCCATGCGGATCTCCTCGATCCGCGCGGCGAGGCGCCGCCGCGCGAGATACCGGTTGAGGGCGCGGGAGCGCTCCTCCCGGCATTTCACGGAGAGTCCGCTCGGCCGGTGAAAAAGGTGGACGCAGGTCGAGGCCTTGTTGAGGTGCTGTCCGCCGGGCCCCGACGATCGGATGAACCGCTCATCGAGGTCCTCCTCGCGGATGCCCATGCGGCGCATGCGCGAGAGGAGCGCGCGCTCCTTCTCGGGGGAAACGGGGAACATCGACATGATTTTCACTCCGCGAAAAGGCCCTCGCCCGCATGAGTCAGTGTGGGGACATGCAGAAAAACGAAAGGGCGAACCGGCGCAACATCAAAGCGTCAAAGCCGCCCACTCGCCGTTTCGCCGGCTCATTTCTTCGTCCGCCCCGATTCGCGGACCGTCGGATGAGAGGGCCGGCGATGCGGAGGATTAAAACAGGAACACGGCCGCGGCGACCACGGTGGTGTAGTGCCCGGACGGGGCGACGACCGCGGACTGGGTGACGTTCATCGCGCGCACCACCTTGTTCTGGATGTGGTACACCGCCTTCTGCTCGTCCCAGCTCTTGTCCTCGTCGAACTCGATGCCGAGCGTGCTCGCGAGCATCGCCGCGGCCATGTCTTCGGCGTTGTCCCCGGCGAGCTTCTCGTTTTCCCCGAATGCGTGGTACTCGCTGAGGTAGCCGTAGAACCCCTTTGAGGGAACCGCGCTGCCGACGCTTGCCGCGAGGAGGCGGTGGGGCTCGTTTGAGGAGCAGCGCGCGAGGACGGTGAAGGTGATCATGCCGGGGACGAGCTCCAGGAGGCCCTTCGCCCGCGAGATGATCTTGCAGTCGGGGGGCAGTATGCTCGAGACCGTGACAAGGTTACACCGCTCGATCCCCGCGTCGCGGAGCGCGAGCTCGAACGAACGCAGCTCTTTCTTGTGCGTCCCGACGCCGTTGGTGAAGAAGACCCGTTTCGGAACCAGCAGCATGGTCATCCCTCCGTGTATGGAACCGCTACCGATGATGACAAATGACAAAGCGCAAATGACACACGAATGACCAACGCCGAATGAACAACCTCACTACCGGAGGTCCCGGCATTTGAGCTTTGTCATTGGAGACTCAATTGTCATTTGAATTCTGTCATGTGTCATTCTTTTTCAGCCCGCCCTTCTTCGCCAGTTCGCCCCTGAAGATATACCCCAGCAGACGGTAGACGAGCTTGGCCGCCAGGAAATCCGGCGCCACGTTGCCCGCGATCGGGCAGAGCTCCACCACGTCAAAGCCGACAACCCGCCGCCCCTCGCACGCCGCCCTGAGTATCCCGAGCACCTGGTACCAGGTAAGCCCGCCCGGCTCGGGCGTCCCCGTCGCGGGCATGCACGCGGGGTCGAGCACATCGAGATCGATGGTGATGTAGAGCTCTTCTCCGAGCTCCGCGGCGATCTCTTGCGGGCGCGCGTGCCCCGCGGCGATATCCGCCGCAAAGAACGTCGTGACGTTCGAGCCCGCCCGGAACTGCTCCTCCGGGGCGCTCAGGCTCCTGATCCCCGCCTGGACGAGCTTTCCCATCTCCGATGCGCGCCGCGCCGCGCAGGCGTGGCTCAGGGGCGTCCCCTGGTACGAATCCCTGAGGTCGGCGTGCGCGTCGAGCTGGAGGATGGAGAGCTTCCGGTGCCGCCTCCGGAGCGCCCGGAGCGCCCCCACCGTTATGGAGTGTTCGCCCCCGAGCATCACCGGGAGCTTGCCCGCGGCGGCGACCTGGCCCACCGCGCGCTCGACCGCCGCGATCATCCCCTCGGGGGACGCGGCCGTGGGATCGAGCTGGTCCTGGGTGTGGATCCCCACGCGGAACGTTTCGACGCGGAGTTCTTCGTCGAACTGCTCCATGTTCATCGAGGCGCTGATGATCGCCTCGGGGCCGCGCCGCGAACCCGGGACGTAGGTGGAGGTAAGGTCGTAGGGGACGGGGATGATGACCGCGCGCGCGGCATTCCACGAGGAGAACTCCTCGGCGAGCCCGCAGAAATTGCGCGGGGTGCGATGCGGTATGCTGTTCACTTTGCGACTCCGTGGACGAGGACCGGCCGCTGGAATCCAAAAACGGTCAGAATAGTATGAACTTTGCCCTGCAATATCAAGCGGAATAATGCCGCCGCGCCGGCACTGGGTCACTCATGGGGAGCTCCCACATTATCCCCCTCCCCCCTTGAGGGGGAGGGTCGGGGTGGGGGGTGAAAAATACCCACCGTAAGTGAGGCCTTACCCGCGCCGAGGAATAGTTTTGGATTTTGGAAGAGGGGCGATCGCCTGGAGCACGTATCGCGGAGGCGTGTTCACGGGTGCCCCCGCCGGGGATCGGATCGACGCGCCGGCTGCAGCGGTACACGATACCGCACGGGGCGGGGATTCCAAGAGGAAGTCTCAAAGGCGTACGCGGGGGGCTTTCAGTCCCGCACGGGGGCGCCGGTGTTCCGGAGTTTGTATCGTTTGGTCTCGAATGCGTCCTTGATCAGATTCTTGACCTCCTCGTGACCGAACGGCTTGTGGATGTAGTCTACGCACCCGAGATCGAGGGATTCCCGCATCGTCTCCTCTGACGGGTACCCGGTAATGACGAACACGATCAGGTCCTTGTGGGTCTCCCTGATCTTTCTCAGCACCTCCATGCCGTTCATGCCGGGCATCACCAAATCGAGTATCAGCATGTCGAATCCGTTTCCCCCGAGTTTGTCGAGGGCCTCCTGACCGCCGAGCGTGCCGTGCATCTCGTACTCCGGCCCTTTGAGAAGCCGGCTGAAATAATCCAGCACGCCCTGTTCATCGTCGACCACCAGGATCTTTTTGGCATTCATGTGCTTCCCCTCCGCTGCGCGTCTTGGCCCGGCCCCCCGTGTCCCACAACCCGATCAGGAGATGCCCCTATTGATCGCCGCCAAACCCAGGTCCAGTCCATCGAACGCTTCCATTCTCCGGGCGCGGACGTCATACGCTGAAACGCTACCATATATCTTCTCTCTTCTCAACAGCGCATTTCGACAGCGCATTTCGACAGACAGGAGATGCGGAGTCCCGATTTGAGTATCCCTGCAGCCGCCATTCCATGGAGCGCCCCATCGGGGCTACGCGCCCGAATGATACGCGAGCACCTTGCCTGATGTGTCCACGACAACCGAACAGTGCCCCTCTTCAATAAAAAGGCCAAACCAGTCATCCAGCGTGGTGAAGTTTGCCGAAACAATCCACTGGCTGTCTTTGAACCTCGCGCGCGATCGGATTTCCTGTACCTCCGGGTTCCTTTTTCTTATCGCGTGTTTCGCGATGGAGATTGCCCGGCTTTCGGTGATGGACGTAGCATGGCGGGAAGCGCGGTGTCTCCAGGTAAAGGTGGAACAACCGCATAGCAGCACGAGGAACGCAATACCGCAATAGCGTTGTAGCGAGTGTCCCCCAAATATCTTCATGCCATCCCTCCAATCCCGCCGCGCTGACCCCGAAGGATAAAAAATCCTCCTCTGACCATTACTTTATCAGAAACGGGGCGTGCACCCCAAGGGAAAAGAGGGGGGATTTTGGGCGGGATATCCGAACACAAGAAAAACCCTGCTCCGTATGTACTACCTCACCAGAGCAGGGTCATAGCGAGTCCCCCCTACACGATGCTATGTCCCAGGCTTGCCCCATGGGAATCCACACCTGTTTCGTAAGAGCCGGCAACGGGGTCTGAGGCATCTGTATGCCACTTAGTAAAGAGTAAAGGTTTGACCCTGTGATTCTTGACTTTCCCAATCGGTATCTTCGTGTATCTTCGCTGACATGTCTCGGGCACAATGTTAGCGTTGAGGTTCGGCGGGCTTGCGAGCTGTATCCTCCGGCAGATTGTCCGCCTGTAGTCCGCCATTTTCAATCCTGACTCCCAACCTTACAGCAAACCTCTGTGCGTGCGCGGTATCGCTCGGACCAAAGGGTTGCCACGTGGCGTTCGGATTGTAGATCACAGACCTGATAGAAGTGCCTTGCATCGATTGAAGAAGCAGGCTGAGCGTCGGATACATCGTGGGCCAACCATAGTTCTGATAGTTCTGTTGGTCTGATAAAGCAGAGTGAAGGGGAACGTAGCCCACGTTATGTTGAGTAGCGGCAAACACCTGTCTTTTGAAAATACGGAATTCTGCTGCATGATGATACCATGCGCAGACGGTTACAAACAGAATGGCGACAAGTCCGGAGAGGAGTGCCTTAGGCGGCTTGAATGAGCAAGCGCGATCATCTATCGGTCGGCCAGTGGTGCTATCGAGGAAGATTGCAAACATGAGAGGAAGAAACAGATTTAGAGACCGTAATATATAGGCGTCCTTTGCCCGAGCAAAACGGTTGAAAGTAACCGCTTCGCCTCCCGCGACGGAGGCCAATCCGACGAGTACTAGGAAGGCGCTACTATCGACACCCCGGAGAACCAGCGCAACGCAACGTTTCAGCCTTGACGACACTTGAGAACCAGTATGTTCGAGCAGCATTGATCCGAGGGTGCCCAGAATGAAGACCAAGAAGAGAATTGAAACCGCTAGAATCTGCGGACAAACTTGAAAAAACTGCCGTCCGAACATATTATCCCGATTGGCAACATCCCGCGTGAACATGATCGCATATGTATTCACGCCACTTCCGATCACATAGAGAAGGGCAAAAGCCGTAAGCACGGCGAGGGTCACTTGTCTCCTCGTGTATTGCAGAACGAGCAAGCCCAAGGATGCAAGGAAGTACAATGCCCAAAACTCATAGCAGGATAAACTCAACAACCACAGCAGAGCTAGAATCGTTAAATCCGCCCTCCGTCTCAAATCGCCAGTGGAAATAACGGCAAGGGTGACAGCAAACAGGGATACTGCAAGATGCGACTCCGAGTTGATGAACCAACATGTAAAGCACATCAGCATGCAGTACATCAGAGCTAGAAGAACGGCATGGCAAAGCATGTTTGCGCGAAGGAATAACATACACGCCAGCAAGTATAGGCACCACGGGAGATAATATTGGGCGATTCCGTATATGTAGGACAGGTGGCGAAGGTTGGACATGCCGCACTTGTTAGCCACTATTACAGGGAATTGCGTGACAAAGTGATGCCCCACGCGGGCCTGTGAGTGGGCAGCAGCGTCGAAGGTGCCCGACTCCAACATGCGCGCGAATAAGTATGCCCCGTCTGCGTAAAGATGCGTGTGAAGGAGAATTGAGATCGGGAATATAATCAGGGCGAAGGCCGCGAAAACGAATATGACAAGAGATTTGGCGTTCATAGCAGTACCTCAAATGCAGGGCAAACCTGACATTCTACACAAATCTCCGTTTGCCGGGGCACCCGAGTCCCCCGATATATTCTACTACGCCTTTATCCCAAGTCCCCTTGCTATCCTTTGCTATCCGTGTATCCTTTCAGAATCTTCCCCTTATCCTCGATCGTCAGCACCGGCAACGGGGTCAAACCTTCCGGCAACGGGGTTTCCGGCAACGGGGTCAAACCTTTACTCTTTACTGAGGCATCTGTATGCCACTTAGTAAAGAGTAAAGGTTTGACCCTGATTTTTGCCCACTTAGTAAAGAGTAAAGGTTTGACCCTGATTTTTGCATGCGGGCCTTGATGCGTCCTCCGAGATGCCAACGTCAAGCGATTCGTCGCATCTCGCTTCGGCCGCAGTGACTTGACTGCGGTCAGGCACCCGGAGCCGCCGACAAGTACCCCTCCGCATTTTCGTCATAGCCCGCTGCCCTCCACGAAGTAAAGTCAGGGCGAACCTATAAGCCGGATTCTGTATCCTTCACTTCCGCGGATTTCGCCGCGAAAGTGCCGGACGGCGGCCATTCATCTGGGCCGTGGATTGCTCCACGGCTCAAGCGGCCTACCCGGGGCTGTCCCCTTGCGGGATCGGAGCGGGCCACTCCTCGCCCCCTATTTGGCCTTGCACCGCGCAGAGTTTACCTCGTTTCACCTCCGTCACTTTCACGGCGAACCGTGAAAATGCCGGAACTCGTCTCTGTGGCACTTGTCCTTGCCGGAGGCCCTTGCGGGTCCCCTGCCGCCTCGACGTTATCGAGGTGCGCCGCCCTGTGGTGTCCGGACTTTCCTCATCAGGCATCCCTTTCGGGCTGACTGACGCGGCCGCCCGGCCCGCCCTGACTCCAACTTCCGTTGCGCGTGTCTCGTTTCTCGTTAATCGGGTCTACTTCTGTTCAGCGCTCCCCGTCGCCGGTTCCTGCTCCAATCCCTCCGACACAGGTTCCTTCTCGGGAATCCCGGCCGCCGGCTCCTGCTGCGAGCCATCGGACGAGACTTGCCGCTCCACGCCTTCGGCCGCCGGCTCCTTCTCCTCGATGACCCCGGCGGCGGGCTCCTTCTCCAACAGGCCCTCCGCCCAGTAGAGGATCCGCGAGCAGCTCTCGCAGATCACCAGCTCGTCCCCCTTGCGGACAAGATGCGTGATCTGGGGCGGAAGGTGCATGTGGCACCCGCCGCAGACGTAGTCCGTGAGCGGCACGATCGCCATGTCCTTCTTGTTTTTGAATATCCGCTGGTACTTGCGGAGCATCGCCTCGTCGATCGCCGGCAGGAGGGCGTCGCGCTCCGCTCCGACCACCGCCATACGCGCCGCGACCCTCGCCCCCTCTTCCGCGACCTTCTTCTCCTCCGCGGCGAGCTCGACGCCTTTCGCCCTGACCAGTTCCTCGCCTGAACGGATGCGGCTCTCGTGCTCCTCGATATCCAGCATCACCTCAAGAATCCGGTCCTCGATTCGCGAGTTCTCCACCTGGCGGTTGACGATCTCCTTCTGGAGCGCCTGGTATTCGACGTTCGTCTTTATATCGAACTGCTGCTTCTGGTACTTCGCGACCGCTTCGAGTTTTTCCGAGGACTCGAGCTCGAAGTCCTTTTTTTTCACCTGAAGGGCTTTGAGCTCCCCCTTCAGCCGATGGACTTCTTCCTCCGCCCTCGTTATGGCCGCCTTCGCCCCATCGAGCGCCTCCGGGAGCGCCGCTTTCTCCTCCTCCAATTTAAGGAGCTCGCGCTCCTTCTCCTGCACTTCGAGAAGTCTCGCGATGTCCCGCTGGAGCTGATGCATTGGGTATCCCCTTTCCCCTAGTATAGCGAAATAAGGGGCGGCGAGGAAGCGGAATACCGGCACGGCCCGGGACGGCTCGAATACCCGGTACGGGCATGGGCGGCCTGAAGGCCGCCCTGCGGCGACGGATTGACCGGGATCTGGAGGGCGACAGGCCCCTGCCGCCGGCGATACAAAGTGGAACCGCTAATTGACGCGAATGAACGCGAATTGATGGAATAGTTATCCGCGTCTATTGGCGTGCATTCGCGGTTGAAATCAAGAGGTGACGGGGGGCCCTGCTGCGACGGGGCCCGTCGCCCTCCAGGGGAATGGGGCATGGAGGGCGGGCGGCTCGACCACCGGGATACGGCGACAGATTGACCGGGATCCGGAGGGCGGCAGGCCCCTGCCGCCGGCGATACGAAGTGGAACCGCTAATGAACGCGAATTGATGGAATAGTTATCCGCGTCTATTGGCGTGCATTCACGGTTGAAATCAAGAGGTGACGTGGGGCCCTGCGGCGACGGGGCCCGTCGCCCTCCAGGGGAATGGGAGTTTACATCCGGGAGGGTTTCTTATAGTATAGGGGTTCACATAACACCCCGGGCGGGCGATTAGCTCAGTTGGCTAGAGCGCTTGGATCACACCCAAGAGGTCACAGGTTCAAGTCCTGTATCGCCCACCACTACTACGGCAGCGACAGTTTCCGGCTTCCGGTTGCCGGCAAAAGAGGATAAGAAATAACGCACGGAATCCGCGCCCTGCAGTACACACTCCTCATACGCTGACGATGAGGAGCTCTTCTTTCGAGACCGACTTGCTCCGCCGCTGGTGGCGGATCTGACGCAGCAGTTCCTGCAGGAGCGCACTCTCTTCCGGACCGCCCCTCTCTTCCTCGATCAGGTCATGGATCTGAACCTCGAGCGATTCCACGCTCAAATTCGCCTTCACCGTGATCAGGAACCGAGCGGGGGCGATCTCGATCAGGCGCAGCCCCTCAATGCTCCGAAGCGCCGCGCTGTCCGACACAACGATAAGGCCGCGGTTCGGCGCCACCTCCACGATCTCCACCGGCTTCTTTTCGCTCATCCCCCTGCCCGCTTCGTCTGCGAGCTTTGCGATTGCCCGGGCGCGATCGGGATCGACCGTCCTGAGGATATCGAGAACCCGCACGGGGAGAGTCACCGTCACGGGGCGGCGATCTTCCATGAATTTCGGAGGTCTCCCCGAGGCGCGTAATTTTTTGCTTGTATTCATGGCCATTATTTATGCTAATAGTACCATGTGATTGTAGATTTCAACGTAATAATTCATCGCCGGAAACGCAGATGAAGGTGCTGCTGTTGGCCCCTCAGCCGTTTTACCAACTGCGGGGAACCCCGATCGCCGTGAAGCGCCTCGCCGAGTCCTTTTCCCGCAGGGGGTGGCTCGTCGATATCCTGGCGTTCCACGAGGGTTCCGCCGTGGAAATCCCCAACGTGCGGGTCTTCCGCATCCCGCGCATCCCGGGGACGCGCGGCGTGCGACCCGGCTTTTCACTGAAGAAGCTCACCTGCGATCTGGCGCTCTTCGCGAGCGCCGCCCTCCGGCTGCGGCGGGAGCCGTACGATCTCGTCCACGCAGGGGAGGAGTCCGCGTTCATCGCGCTCCTCTTCAAATGGGCGGCGGGCTACCCGTACATCTACGACATGGACTCCTGCCTGTCGGAGCAGATGTCCGGCTCGCATCCCTCCCTGAGACCGCTCCTGCCGGTTGTACGGTGTCTCGAAGGGATCGTCATCAGGAACGCGTCCGCCGTGCTCGCGGTGTGCGACGCGCTCGCGGAATACGCCCGGGCGCAGGGAGCGCGGCACATCATGGTGCTCCCGGATGCGCCCCTGTGCGCACCGCTCTCCGAAGACGCGCGCCCGGGAAAGGGGCGCGGGACCGCCGCGGGTCGGGCCACCTTCATGTACATCGGGAACCTGGAGCAATACCAGGGAATCGACCTGCTCCTCGATAGCTTTTCGCGATTCGCGCGGTCGGACGGGAGTTCGTCGCTCGAAATCATCGGCGGCGCCCCGGCGCACATCGCCCACTACACCGAGGTGTGCCGCGCGAAGAAGATCGCGGACAGGGTCCGTTTCAGGGGAGAGCAGCCGCCCGAGCTACTCGGGGAGATCATGGCTGAGGCCGAGGTCCTCGTCTCCCCGCGATGCAAGGGCGTGAACACGCCCATGAAGATCTACTCCTATCTCCAGGCGGGAAAACCGGTCCTCGCGACCGACATCCCGTCCCACAGCCAGGTCCTCTCCGCGGAGTTCGCCTTCCTGGCGCCGCCCGAACCCGACGCCTTCGCCCGGGCTATGGCGCGCCTCGCTTCCGATCCCGCGCTCCGCGCGGAACTCGGCGAACGGGCCCTCCGCGTCGCCCGCACCCGCTACGCGCCGGAGAGCTTCGACAGGACCGCATTTGCCTTCTGCGGCTTCGTGGAACGGCTGCTCGTCAAGGACGGGCATCCCGTCGCCGTGCTTGACGCATCGCCGCACTAGGAGCCATCGAGGACAAATGCGCTGGAAATCGACACTCCGAAGATCGCTCCGCAACCTCGCCGCGCTCTCCATCGGCGTCGTCCTCTCGCTGATCGCGGCCGAGATCGCCGTGCGCCTGATCCCGGAGAAACAGCCCCCTCGCGTGGAACCTCCCCTCTTCAGGGCCGCGCGCATGCCGTACAATTCGCTGCGGTATCGCGACTTCGACTATCCGACCGCAAAGGGGAAGGATGTCTACAGGATCATGGTGGCCGGCGATTCCTTTTCCGCGGGAGAAGGAGTCTCCTTGGAGGACAGCTATCCGAAAAAGCTGGAGCTGTACCTGAATTATTTCAAGCACGACAAAACCGTCACCTACCAGGTCGTCAACCTGAGCAGGGGGGGAAGATCCACCCCCGAGGAGGTACAGCTCATACTGCGAAAGGCCGACGAGGTCAACCCCGATCTCGTGATACTCGGCCATTGCCTGAACGACCCGGAGGACTGGAATGGCGAGGGGCGGGAGACGCTGCGCCTCATCAGAAAAAAGTGCTACTACCATCCCTTTGTAAAACCGAGGGCGGTGGTGACCTCCTTCCTCTACAATCACTCGGCGCTGTTCAAACTGGCGATGCACCGGTATTTCAACTACCGCGTCGTGCGCGGGCACAAACACTATTATCACAAGCTCTACAAGGACACCTATCCGGGGTGGCAGAAATCCCGGAAGGCATTGTGCGCCCTCGGGACTTTCTCCCGCCAAAACCACATCCCGGTCGTGGTGGTCATGTTTCCGCTTTTCTCATACGGTCTCGGGGACGACTATCCGTTCGCGGACATCGAGGCGAAACTGCGCCAGGCGTGCGAAAGGGCGGGGCTCTCTTACCTCGATCTCTTCCCGTACTACAAGGGTATGGACCAGACCAGGCTCGAGGCCACCCCGTTCAAGGACCCCCACCCGAGCGAAATAGCGCATCGCATCGCGGCCGAGGCGCTCTGGCAGGAATTGATGCGGGAAGGGGTGACGCCGGACGGGAAAAGGTCCGCGACGGATATCGTGTTCCCGAAGGACCCGCCGAGATGGTAAGGGCTCGTCGCTCCGCGATGATGCCGCGCGGCGGCGTCACGGCTTCCGCGTGACCGACTTCACCCGCACCCCCGGGAGGAGATAGAGGGGCGCGACCGTCCCGGGAGGATCGTCGCGAAGGGCCGCGGGGCCGTCGAAGAGCAGCGCGGCGGTCGAGGCGGCCGGGAAACGGTCTCCCGCGTCGAACGAGGCCCGCGAGCCGAAGAGCCCGGCGAGGAGTTCCCTGAACCTGCCGAGGTGCGGCCCCATGAAGAAGACCTCGCCCTCGACCAAACCGGGGAGCGCGTCGGGCCGGCACACGAACGGCGCCTTCACACGCCGGTACCCCGTCCCCTCCCGTTCGTACACCGCCGCATACACCCCGTAGCTGTGCGCGTCCACGAGAGGGCAGACGCGCGCCGCGTCACCACCCACATAGCCGGCGAGAAGGTTGTCGAACCCGCCCACGCCCCTGATCGGCATCCCGCGGGCGGCGGAGAGCCCGCGGGCGGTCGCGAGTCCTATCCGGATGCCGGTGAACGATCCCGGCCCCGTCCCCGCGGCGATCCCCCCGATGTCCCGGGGGACGAGCCCGCATTTTTTCAGGAGCCCGTCGAGCGCGGGGAGGAGCTGCGCTGAGGGGTTCGAGTCCCCGGGGAGCACGACCTCGGCGAGGAGTGCGCCGTCGGCGGCGACGGCGAGGCTCGCCCGGCGGGTCGAGGTTTCGATTCCGAGGATATTCATGTCGCCTCAGCCATCAGATATCTTTCCATCCCCTCACCCCGGAGCGTGATCCGGCGGGTCTTCTCCCCGGTCACCTCCATCGTCACGCCGAGGTGATCCGCCGGAAGGAGATCGCGCATCCGCTCCGCCCATTCGATCGCGATCACGCCCCCGCGCTCCAGGTAATCCTCCCATCCGAGCTCGATGAGCTCCTGCCCGTCGGGAAGGCGGTAGAGGTCGAAGTGAAAGAGCGGGATCCGCGCGGGGTATTCGTTGATGATGACGAACGTGGGGCTGCTCACGCGCGCGGGCGGAACGATCCCGAGCCCTTCGGCGAGGCCCTGGACAAGGCAGGTCTTCCCCGCGCCGAGCTCGCCGTGGAGGGCGAGCACAGCGCCGGGCTTCAGGCGCGCGCCGAGGCGCGCCCCGACGGCGCGCGTCTCCCCGGGGCTCGACGAGTGGAACACCAGTTCCCGCTCAGTCAAAGTGCTCAAACCCCCCCTCGCGGAGCGGCATCTCCCCCCCCGGCATCGAGACCGTGACGCCGTGCGCCTTCCCCATCACCGTCCCGATCCTGGTGATCCCGCATTCGAACCGCGCGGCGAACTCACGCCCCAGGATGCCGTCGTCGCAGGAGGGATCGATCGCCGCGAGGAGCTCGAAATCCTCCCCGTCGTAAAGCGCCTTCTCGAGGGCCGTCTCCGCGTCCGCGGTCCCGGCCGCCTCGCGGTCCACGGGGATCCGCTCGCCGCAGATGCGGAACCCGGCGCCGCTCGCCGCGGCCATCCTGAACAGGTCGCTCCCGAGGCCGTCGCTCAGGTCCATCATCGCCTTGACGGGAAACCGCTCGACGAGGAACCTCGCCTCGAGAACGCGGGGTACGAACGCGAGGTGACGCCCCGCGTAAGAACCCCCGAGGCGTCCCGTCACCCAGAGCCCGTCCCCCGGGCGCGCGCCGGAGCGCAGGGCGAGCCGCTCCCGCTCGACCTCGCCGAGCATCGCCACCGAGACGACCAGCCCGGTCCCGCTCCCGACGGTGTCGCCGCCCGCGATGCCGCAGTCGAAACGCCGCGCGAGGTCGTCCATCCCGCGATAGAGCTCAAGGCAGAAGTCGACGCCGAGATCGCCCGGGGCCCCAAGCGACACGACCGCGGCGCGCGGCAGCCCCCCCATGGCGGCGATGTCGCTCAGGCTGCAGGCGAGCGCCTTCCATCCGACCTGATACGGAGAGACGGTCGAGAGGTCGAAGTGGGTCCCCTCGACGAGCATGTCGGTAGTGAAGAGCAGGAGACGGCCGGACCCGGGCGGCTCAAGCACCGCCGCGTCGTCCCCGATGCCGACGACCGTCCCCGGCCCCGCGAAGGCCCGCGCCTTCAGCTCCTCGATGAGGGCGAATTCCCCGATGTCGCGGAGTTTCCGGTCCATGCGCGACCCTCTCACACGGTCACCGCCTTCCGCGCGCCGGCAGTCCCGCCTTCCGGAAGGCCCCGCGGAGACTCGACCGGTACGGGGGCCTGATGATGCCGGTCTCCGTGATGATCCCCGCGATGAAACGGGCCGGGGTGACGTCGAACGCCGGGTTGTACACCTTCACGTCCGCGGGGGCGATCCGCGTCCCCCCGATCATCCGCACCTCGTCCGGGTTGCGCTGCTCGATGGGGATCTCTTTCCCCGTCCGTATCTCGAGGTCCACGGTGGAGAGCGGCGCGGCGATATACAACGGGATGCCGTGGACCGCCGCGAGCCGCGCGAGCCCGTAGGTGCCGATTTTGTTCGCGGTGTCGCCGTTCGCGGCGATCCGGTCGGCGCCGGTGATCACGATATCCACCCGCCCCTCGAACATGACCCGCGCCGCCATGTTGTCGCAGATGAGCGTCGCATCGATCCCCGCGCGCACGAGCTCCCACGCGGTCAGGCGCGCCCCCTGGAGGAGCGGACGGGTCTCGTCCGCGAAGACGTGGATTTTTTTTCCCGCGTCGTGCGCGGCGAACATCACCGCGAGCGCGGTCCCGTGCTCCGCCGTCGCAAGGCCGCCGGCGTTGCAGTGCGTGAGGACTCTCGTCCCGTGCTTCAGAAGGGCCGAGCCATGCGCCCCGATCCGGCGGCAGATATCGTTGTCCTCATCGAGGATCTTCAGCGCCTCCCGCTCGAGGATCTTCTTCAGCTTCGGGATATCGTCGGTGCGGTTCCGCTCGGCGGTCTCGACCATCCGCCGCAGGGCCCAGAAAAGGTTCACCGCCGTGGGCCGCGACGTGCCGAGGTAGTCGGCGACCTTCCGGACCTCCCCGATGAACCGGTCGAAGCCGCGCGCGGTCGAGCTTTTGATCCCGAGGACGAGGCCCATGGCGCCCGCGATGCCGATGGCGGGCGCGCCGCGCACCTCGAGCCGCTTGATGGCGCGCCACGCCTCCGCGGGGGTTTCGCAGTCCTTGTAGACGAGCTTCCCGGGCAGCTTCGTCTGGTCCACGATGCGCATTGCGCCGTTTTTCCACGCGATGGTTTTTACCCTCATGAGGCCTCCGTATAAAGCTATCGAGCTATCGAGCGATCGAGCGATCGAGACACAATTGTAGCACAGTCAGCCCCGGGCGATGGAGCGAAGCAGCAGGGCGGCCGCGGCCGCCACGCTGTTCTGGCATATATGAATCGTGACAGAGGGGATGAGGGACCCTGTCGCCTCAAAAACGCAGGCGAGGAGAATCCCCAGCCCGAAGATCGGCAGGAAGACGGCGGCGTTCGCGTGGAGCGCGGAAAACACGAGTGCGGTCACGAGGATGCCGGGCCAGCGCCCCCACCGCCGCCTGATCGCCTGGTAGGCGAATCCGCGGAAAAAGATCTCCTCGAACACCGGGCCGACAACGGCTACGAAGGCCGCGAGAAAGATCAGGGCGGGCCGGGAAAGATCGGCGAAGAAAAACCCTATCGGCGTCTGGGGCTCGAGCGCGATCCCCGCCCGTTCCGCCGCGAACCGCGTGAGAATCACGATCCCGATCATGACCGGGAGGAACCCGACGTACGCGCGCACGCCGGCGATGACCCCGACGCGGCACCCCCCCGTCGACAGCCCCAGTTTTTTGAGTCCCCCGCGCAGCCCCGCGGAAAAAGAGGTGAGTATGAATACGATCGCGGCACATTCCGCGACGAACTGGAAAAAAACCTGGAGCGAGACGTCCGAGGGGGCGCAGGGGAGGAGCCGGAAGAGGCGCGCGAGCGGGTCCAAGGCGAAGAATACTGAAAGGAAAAGGAGCGCGGCCTTCAGGACCTCCGAGAGGCCCCACTCGCCTCCCGGCGGACCGGCCGTCCATGACGGGCGCTTCCCGACCGCGCGCAGGAGCACGCGCGCGTCGATCAACAGCCCGGCCAGTACGACTCCTCCGAACGCGAGAGACAGAAACCCGATGAGCGGGTTCTCCGCGGCCGCCTTCTCGAATGAACGGAACAGCTCGGCCTCGTCCGGCACGAGGGCGGCGCGCTCCCGCAGAGCCGCGGCGGGCGCCTCGCGGGCAGGCCGCTCGAAGACGAGATGCCGCCACGGGCCCGCCGCGATACACGCGCAGAGGCACACGAGGCCCCAGTACACTACGGATCGTGTCGACGCAGGCAATGGTTTCCCCTTCCGCACACGGGCGACGATGGTACCATTCGTTCATTGAGGTGGGCAAGCGCGCTTTTGTTTGACCCGCGGCGCTCCGCTCGGATATACTGTATCTCAATCCAATGGCCTCCGCATATGCGCGCTCCTCGTAACGCCTCGCGGTCGCACGCCCGGCCACCCCGTCCGCCGTCGTCCGGCTCCGCGCCCCCGCGCGCGCCGCAGAAGGCCCCCCCCCTGTTCGACGCCCTCGACGCCTTCGACTACTTCGTGGGGATCGAGGACTCGGACTACACCATCCGCTATATCAACACGCGGATGAGGGAGCGCTATGGCGCCCGTATCGGGGAGAAGTGCTACCGGGCGCTCGCCGGGCGGAAGAGCCCCTGCCCCGTCTGCCCGGTCCGGGAAATCCTGCAGGAGGGCAGGGAGTTTTTCACCTACGTGGCGAGGGACCGGGAAGGCCGGCTCTACGAGTCCTCCGCAAGCCCGCTCGTCATGCCCGACGGGAGCAAGGTCGTGCTGCAGCTCCTCACCGACATCACGGAGAAGCGGAAGGCGCAGGCGGTGATCGGCGAATACACCACGGGGCTCAAGGCGCTCGTGGCCGCAAAGACCGAGGAGCTCAGGCAGTCCGAGGTGCTCCACCGGCTTCTCATGGAGCACGCCCACGACGCGATATTCACCATCGACCCCGAGGCGGACCGGATCCTCAGCGCGAACCGGATGGCGGAGACGATCACCGGGTATCCCGCGAAGGAGCTCCTCGCGCTGAAGAACACGGCGATCTACGCCCCCGGGGACTTCGATCGGCTCTGCCTCCCGCTGCAGGACGCCGCGGGGGAGACGGGGGTATCGGGCCAGGTCGAGATGGTCACGAAGAGCGGCATGCATTTCGCGGTGGACGTCAGCGCGAGCGCGGCCTCCTTCCGCGGGAGGAGGGTCATCCTCGCCATCTGCCGCGACATCTCCCAGCGCCTCGCCATCGAAAAGAACGTGCGGCAGCTCGCGAGCGTGATCGAGAACATGGCATCGAGAGTCATCATCATGGACCTCAACCACCGGATCATCTACGTGAACCCCGCCGCCGTGCGGATGCTCGGCTACCGCGAGGAGGAGCTGCTCGGACGGATCTCCACGGAGTTTTTCGAGGGGGTCCCCGGGAACCCCGTCGACCTCGCCGGGATCATCACCCGCGAGGCGAAAAACGGCCTGTGGGAGGGGGAGATTCTGGACCGGAGGAAGTCCGGGGAGATATTCCCGATCCTCCTGCGGATGTGCGTCATCAGGAACGAGAAGGGCCAGGTGATGGGCTACGCGGGGATCGCCGAGGATATCACGCGCCGCAAGCAGCTCGAGGAGGATCTGATCCAGAAGGAGAAGCTCTCGGCCCTCGGCGAGCTTATCTCCGGCATCGCCCACGAGCTCAACAACCCCCTCACGGGCGTGCTCGGCTACGCCGAGATCATCCAGCAGTCCGACTGCCCGGCGGAGCTCAGGGAGGACATTCAGCGCCTGTACAAGGAGGCGCTCCGCTGCCAGTACCTCGTGAAAAACCTGCTCACCTTCTCCCGCAGGCCCGCCCTCCACAAGGTCCCCGCGGAGATCAACCAGATCATCGAGACCTCGCTCGAACTCAAGGCCCACCAGCTCAAAGAGGTCGGGATCCGGGTGAGCACTTCTCTCGACGCGCAGATCCCGGAGGCGATGTTCGATTCAAACCAGATGCAGCAGGCCTTCGTCAACATCCTCAACAACGCCCATCACGCCCTCACGGGAAAGAGCGGGGAACGCAGGATCACGGTGTCGAGCAGGCTGCGGGACGGATCGATCGAGATCGCCATCGGCAACAACGGCGCCCACATTCCCCCCGACCGGCTGGAGAAGATCTTCATCCCCCTCTTCAGCACGAAGGAGCTCGACCAGGGCACCGGCCTCGGCTTGAGCCTCGCCCTGGGGATCGTCAAGGACCACGGCGGGAGCATCCGCGCAAGGAGCATGGAGGATGGCGAAACGGTATTCACCATCGAGCTCCCCCTGGTGAGGCCCCCCGAGGCATGAACTCACGCGAATTTTTTCAGCGCGTGCGAGTCCCCGGTCTTTTCCAGAACGCAGTCGTAGTAGCCCTTCCCGTTCCCCGTGATCATCCGCTCGATGATCAGGAAATCGCTGGGGATGATCTCCGCCTTCATCCCGGCGATCCGTTCGAGCGCGCACCAGCGAAGCGTCCCCTCGGCGTCGGCGCGGATCTCCGTCGTGCGCGGCGCGAGGGCGCAGACGTGCAGAAGAAAATGCCGCGCCACGCGCCCCCCCTCGACCAGGTGCTCGGAAACGCAGCCGAGGTACCGGCTGAACGAGGCCTCGATGCCGGATTCCTCGCGGATCTCCCTCGTCGCCGCCTCCGAGAGGTGCTCGTCGTGCTCGACCTTGCCGCCGGGCAGCCCCCAGAGCCCCGGGTAATCCCCCCGTTTTCTCCTGATCAGGAGTATCTTCCCCTCGTGGATGAGCGCGGCGATCGCCACCGCGAGGGGCTTCTCGTGCGCCTGCGTTCCCACTGCACCCCTCCTTCGCTGATGACACAATCCAAATGACATTTGGATTGTGTCATTTGTCATTCACCGATCTCCTCCTCGACGCCTCCGCGTCCACCGCCGCATCGAGGATGCCCCGGATCGGGGTCGCGTCCGGATCGAGCCCCCTCCACGCGGCGTATGCCCGGGCCACATCCAGTGCCCGCGTCCGCGCGGAATCCACCGCCCCTCCCGCCGGCGCCTTCAGCCCTCCGGGCGCGGGGAACGGGCTCGCCGCGACGCCGAGTTCCGCGGCCGCCCGGATGATCTCCCACGCGAGGTCCTTCCCCTTGAACGATGCGAAGAGTTTTTCCCAGAAGAGGCGGAACGACCGCCGGTAGCGCCTCCCCAAGAACGGAAGGCGGCACAGGATCGCGTGGAGCAAAAGGAGCGCGGCGGCGGAGGCGGCCGTGGAGAGCAGGCCCGCGAACGATTTCGCGGTCTCCGCGGCGAGCTGCAGGAGCCAGGCGCGCGCCCTGTCGGAGGGGGCGGAGGGCGGGGCGGCGGCAAGGCCCCCGCTCAACTCGGCGACGCGGGCGGCGAGGCCCGGGGCCCCGATGAAAAAGAGGCTTCCCGCGGCGCCCTCGGGATAGATGAAGAAATCCCTGTCCGCGAGCGGGAGCCCCGCCCGCGCGGCAGCCGCGACGATCCTCCGCTTCATCTCCGCGGGACCCGCCGCCCCCGACTCGACGCGCATCACCCCCGTGCGCGCCGCGTCCGGGATGCCCAGTGAAGCCGCCTCGTCCATCGCCGCGAGGGCTTTCCTGACGAGGGCGACATCCGCGTCCTTTCCCCTGATGAAGACGAGGCGCGCGCGATCGTCGCCGGGGAGCGGGAAGACGGCGAGGGCGTAGCGGGGATGCATCCTCAGCCGCTCGAACAAACCCTTGAGCAGTTCCTCCGCGCGGGAAGCGTCGAGCCGGGTCGCCACGACGCAGTCCACAATCTCCGCGGGGAGCTGCGCGGCAAGGTCGCGCCCGTCCTCCGCGGGCGCCGCGGAGGAGAGGAGCGCGGTCATGAAACAGATCGCGAGACGCATGGCGGCCTCCCTTCTGGTGCGGCGCCGAGCCCCCTCCCGCCGAACGCCTCCGCGATCCGCCGGGCGTTGCGCCCCGAGAACACGGCGGCGTCCGCCTGCGCGATCCCCATCGCCGCGTCGGGGAACCGCGCGAACTCGGGAAGGAAATGCATGCTCTCGTAGACAAGGCAATCCGCCGCCGCGGGGGACAGCGCCTTGCGCAGGTCCCAGCACGCCCCCGCCCATATCGCCCCGTCGGCGTGTGGCTCCCCCGCGAGGTCCCGGGGGTAGCGGGCGCGGTTCTCGAGGTCCCGCAGGCAGCGCTCCCCGCGCCCCGCGACGACCCACTCCCCGATTCGCGCGTCGCCGGTGAGAGAGCAGCCGAAATAGTCCGCGTACCCCTCGTGCAGGGCGTCGGCCTCGGGGCCTTTCAGGTACGGGTTGATCCGGTCGAGCACGGCGTGCGTGTACTCGTGGCAGATCACCGCAGCCTCCTTGGCGAGGTCATTCATCCGTTCGGGGCCGCCCCCGTCGCCGAAGTAGATCCCCCGGGTGGCCGGGTCGTACCAGGCGTTCTCCATCCGTTCCCCGGCGTGGACGTGGGCGCACAGCGTCCCACGGGCCGCCATGGCGGTTTCGATCTCCGGGTCGAGGCCGCAGAAGAACTCCGCCGCCCGGTCCAGATGGTAGTATGCCATGACCTCGTCGAAGTGCGTGTCGGCCGGCGGGTAGATGAACTCCCCCGTCTCCGCGCGCGCTTCGGGCCGGTCGTCGTTCGCGACGACGACGTGTCCGCCCTTCAGGGCGAACGGGTCGCGCAGGCGTTCGAGCGCGACGATGCGCGTCGAGGCGTCCTCCACGGGGCTCCTCGGGTACACGGCCCCGCGGGCGAACCGCATCGTGTTGCTGCTCCGGACGATCGCGCCCGACGAGGTGTCGACGAGGTACACCCAGTTCCCGAGGGGCCGCGACGCGGGGAGCACCACCTTGTACACCGGGCGCGGGCGTCCCCGATCGACGCAGACAAGCTCCCCGCACTTCTCCTGCGCCCGCAGCCGGGAGCCGCGCCCGAGGTCCTCGCGCGCGATCCTCACCGCCTCGCCCTTCCCGATGCGCGGCCCCCGGGCAGTAGGCGCGGGCATCTTCAACCCCCGGTGAAACGCCCCCGTCACGACGGACACCCAGCCCCCCGGCGCGAGATGGACATCCAGGAGCGCGCCGATGACGGGGAGCGCCCGACAGACCTGCTGGAACCGCACGTGGGCGCCGCTGCGGCTCCTCCAGAGACGGGCGAAGACGAGCTGGGCGGGATCGGCGATGCCGAGCCGGCGGGCGTGGAGGGAAAGAAAACGCTGCGCGTGTTTCGTCGAGGGGTCCCCTGCGGGGGAGAGGCCTGCGGGGGTTGCCGGGGCGCGACGGGCACGGGGCGGGCCGTGCGCGGGGAAGCGGCGGCGCCAGAAGACCCCGGGCGCCTGTTCGGACGCCGATGAAGGGCCGTGTCCGCGGGGAGCGGCGAACGGCTTCCTGCTGAGGGAACACGGACCGGGACGGATCATGCGCGCATCCTCCGTTCACCTCCTGTGTCCCGCCGGGCAACGGGCCCGGCTACTCCGACGCGACCTTCACGCTCGCGTCGAGGACCCCTTGTCAGCGCGCCTCGATCCTTTTCTGCGCCGCCTTCCAGTCCGCGGCGCCGAGGAAGGCGTCGATGTACTTCGCGCGGTCGAGCTTGAAATCGGTGAGGTAGGCGTGTTCGAAGACGTCCATGATGAGGATCACGCGGCCCCCCGCGAGATGCCCCGTGTCGTGCTCGTTGATCCAGATGTTGACCAGCCTTCCGCCCTTCGGGTCGTCCACGAGCGCCGCCCATCCGATCCCCCGCGTGAGGCCGGTGGCGATGAAGTCCCTCCTCCACGCGTCGACGCTCCCGTAGTCGGCCGCGATCCGGCGCGCGAGCGGCCCTTCAGGGTCGAGCGGCTCCCCGCCGCCGAGATTCTCGAAGTAGAGCTCGTGAAGGCGCATCCCGTCGTACTCCCACCCGAATCTCCGCTTCATTTCGGCGTATTCGGGGCTGCGCTCGCCACCCGACGCGAGGAGCGCCGCCAGTTTCTCCGAGAGCAGGTTCGCGTTTTTCACGTAGCCCTGGTAGAGGGTGAGGTGCATGGCGAGCAGCGCGTCGCTCAGGCACGGGATCCCCTTCAGGCGCGGGTATTCGACGGCCTTGTAGCGCGGCGCGGGAGCAGCGGATTCGATCGCGGGCGGCGCGGTCGCGGCAGCGACGACCGCCGCGCAACAGACGGCACACAGTTTCGCGTGCATCATGCCTCCTCTCACGGCGATAGTCCACTTCGCGCGTACCACCTCATTCTAACGCGTCGCCGACCGGGACGCAACCGCGAAATGCCGCCCCCTGGAAATGCCGCGGAGGCCGGGTGGTGGTGAAATCTTTTTCCCCTTATAGTATACTTGCCCCCTGTGAAAGACCGGTTCGATGAGATGATGGAGATGTTTCTCGTCCCCCTCGCGGAGCTCGGGGGCACAGTCACGGACTGCACCTACTTCCTGAAAATGGACGGGAGCCTCGCCTTCGCCCAGGGATACTACCACCCCCCGGGCATGATCTCCGCGAAGATACTCTACTACCAGAAAAAGGGAGGCTGGGCGGATATCTTCGGGCGCGGCTACGAATGCCTGCACAAGACGTACCGGGACGGAAAGATGCACTCGTTCACCAACCCGCAGCAGATCGAGATGCACTATACCCTCTTTCCCGAGCTCGCCCGGAGCGCCCGCGTCGCCCCGATCATCAAGAACAACCTCCTGATGCCGCTGGCCGACTTCGTCGGATTCTTCGACGCGAGGAAATCCCTCCGGCTCTGCATGGAGCTCTACCCGAAGATCGACAGGGGCGTCAGGGCGGCGAGCGAACTCCTGGAAGTTCCGGTCGAAAGGATGGGCCTCACCGGCTCCCTCCAGTACGGGCGCCTCGAGGAGCACGACGACGACACGGACCTCGTCATCTACGGCACCGTGGAGGAGAACTACTCCCTCATGCGACGCATCCTCGCCCTCGTCCGGGAGGATCCCTCCCGGCATGTGCACGAGTTCGGGAAGTTCTGGCCCCTCCGGCTGTACCACGGCGGCATCCTCGTGTGCCCCTTCTTTATCTACGCCCTGGAGAGGGAGATCCCGCTCGGGGACTGCCGCATCCGGAGCATCCGGAAGGAGTCCCGCATCGAGGCCCGCATCACCGACATCCGGCACTCGATCTACATGCCGCTCGTCTTCCCCCTCGACGCGGCCGAGGTCGACGGGGCGCGGGAGGAGAAGTTCACCCTCATCCTCTCCGACAGCTACGTGCGCGGGGAGTTCCAGGCCGGCCAGCGCGTGCGGGCCGCGGGCGAGCTCGTGGAAGTCGAAAGGGGCGGCCGCACAACCCGCGCCCTGATCGTGGCGAACAACTGGGACGTGGAGAAGCTGGCCGGAGACGGCTGACCGGCCCCGCGCCGCAGGGGGGCATGATGGCGCGCGCGCGTACATTTCGCTGTGTTCTCATCCCGGGAGCGCTCGCGCTCGCCCTGCTCCCCGCCCCGCTCCTCGCGGGGACCGAGACTCCCCTCCGCGTGGACGTCGCCGAACACCGCCTCGCGAACGGCCTCACCCTCCTCATGATCGAGCACCGCCAGGCCCCCGTCGTCTCCTGCTCCGTCTTTTACCGCGTGGGCTCGGCGAACGAGGCGCCCGGCTGCACCGGCATCTCCCACCTCCTCGAGCATATGATGTTCAAGGGGACGCGGACGGTCGGGACGCGCGACTGGAAGGCCGAGAAGCCGCTCCTCGATCGGATCGAGGCGCTCCACGAGAGGCTCGGGGAGCCCGAGGGCGGGAACGGGGACGCGGGCGAGATGCCCCGGATCCGCAGGGAGCTGGCCGACGCGGAGCGCCGGGCGGACGGGCTCGTCGTGAGGAACGAGCTCTGGAAGCTCTATATGTCGTCCGGGGCCGAGGATTTGAACGCCGGCACCGGCAGGGACCGGACGCAGTATTTCTGCAGCCTGCCCGCGAACCGGATCGAGCTCTGGATGGCGCTCGAATCAGACCGGATGCGCAACGCGGTTTTCCGCGA
Organism: Chlamydiota bacterium; assembly: GCA_037133055.1. Taxonomy (GTDB): domain Bacteria; phylum Auribacterota; class Tritonobacteria; order UBA1439; family UBA1439; genus UBA1439. Next base: position 11,940 of record JBAXOY010000003.1, on the reverse strand, counting down.
GTTCTACCGGGAGAGGGAGGTGATCCTCGAGGAGCGCCGCCTCACCGTGGACGACAGCCCCGAGGGGGCCTTCTGGGAGCAGCTCTTCGCGACCTCCCTCATCGCCCACCCGTACCGGTGGCCGGTCATCGGATGGAAGTCCGACATCGAGCACCTCACCCTCCCGATGGTCGACGCCTGGTATCGCCGCTACTACGCCCCCAATAACGCGATCGTCGTCATCGCGGGCGATATCGCGCCCCGGCAGGTGATCGCCCTTACGGAGCGTTACTTCGGCCCGATCCCCGCCCAGCCGCCCCCGCCGCGCGTCGTCACCCGTGAGCCGCCGCAGCGCGGGCCGCGGGAGGCGCGCCTCGCGCTCGACGCCTCCCCCCGGATCGCGCTCGCCTTCCACAAGCCCGCGGTGGAGTCCGACGACGACATCGCCCTGAACGTCCTCGAGAACATCCTCTCGAGCGGCCGCACCTCGCGCCTCTACCGGCGCCTCGTCCAGGAAAAGAGGGTGGCGGTATCCGTCTCCGCCTCGTGCGCGCCCGCGAAATACCCGTTCCTGTTCGTCATCCACGCGATCCCCCGGCGCCCCCACACGGTGGACGACGTCGCCCGGGCCCTCCGCGAGGAGCTCGACACGCTCATGAAGGATCCGGTGAGCGACTGGGAGCTCGCGAAGGCGCGGAACCAGATCGAGGCCGACTTCGTCCGCGGGCTCGAGTCCGCGTCGGAGCTCGCCTCCGTCGTCGGAACCTACGCGGCGATCGACCGGTGGGACTACGTGAACCGCTATATCCCGAGGGTGAAGGCCGTCACGCCGCTCGATCTCAGCCGCGTGGCGCACGACTACCTCACGGAGGACACGTGCACCACCGTCGTCATCCGCTGATGCGCGCCGCGTGCGCGCTGCTCTTCGCCCCGGCCCTTCTCGCCGGGGGCTGCGGCGCGGTGCGGTGCGCCGTCCACCCGTCGCGGCTCGCCTTTCCCCCGCTCCGCTTCACCCCGCCGGAGGCGGAGCGGGTCGTCCTCGACTGCGGGGCGCCGCTCTACCTCCTCCGGGACCCTCGCCTCCCCCTCTTCAGCTTCCACGGGATGGCCCGGGCGGGTTCGGCGTACGACCCGAAGGGAAAGGAGGGGCTCGCCGCGCTCACCGCCGAGCTGATGCGCACCGGCGGGACCGGCGGCATGGGCGCCGATGAGCTGGACCGCCGGATCGAGTTCATGGGGGCGGACATTTCGGTGAGCGCCGACCAGGACGGCGCGGCACTCTCGCTCTCCTGCCTCTCCCGCGACACCGCGGGCGCCCTCGGCATCGCGCTCGATATGCTCCTCCGCCCGGCGTTCTCGCCCGAGAAGATCGACCTCAGGAAGGAGCAGGTGCGCGAGGCGATCCGGCGCTGGAACGATGAGCCGGGCCAGGTCGTCTCCCGCGAGTTCCGCCGGTTCGTGTACGGGCCGCACCCCTATGCGCACCCGGTCGTCGGCGAGCCGGGGTCGATGAACGCGATCGGGCGCGGGGACCTCGTCGCGTTCCACCGCGCGCAGTTCAACCCCTCCGGGATGATCTTCGGCACCGCGGGGGATTTCGACCGGGACGCGCTCGTAAAAACCCTGAACGCCGCCCTCGGGGCGAAGAAATCACCCGCGCCCCCGCCCCCGCCGCCCGTGGAGGAGAAGGGGGGGCGCGCGGTGCTCCTCATCCGGAAGCGCACCGAGCAGGCGCACCTCGCGGCCGGCCACGTGGGGATCAGGCGCGACGACCCCGATTACATCCCGGTCATGATCATGAACGAAATACTCGGGGGGGGCGTCTTCTCGTCGAGGATGCTCGAGCGCATCCGGTCGGCCGAGGGGCTTGCCTACAGCGCGGGCACGCGGTTTACCGCGGATATGCAGGCGGGGATGTTCTGCGCCTCGTGCCAGACGAAGGAGGCGACCGCGGTCGAGGCGCTCGGCATCATGCTCGAGGAGATGGAGCGCATCCGGGCGGGGCCGGTGACGGAGGAGGAGATCGCGCGCGCGCGGGATTCGTACGCGAACAGCTTCGTGTTCAACTTCACGAGCCCGTCGCAGGTGGTGGAGCAGATGATCGGCATAGAGTTCATGGGACTCCCTCTCGACTACCTGAAGACCTACCTGGCGAAGGTCGCGGCCGTGACCCGCGAGGACGTGCTCCAGGCAGCCCGGAAGCACCTACATCCGGACGCCGCGACGATTGTCGTCCTCGGCGATGGGAAGGAGCTTCCCGCGTCACTCGAGCGGTTCGGACCGGTGCGCACCCTCACCCCCCGCTGACGCCCGCGGCGCTCACCCTGTGCGGCGCGCCCCCTTCCAAATCCGCAGGGGGGGCATTATGGCTCCCTCCCGCCCGTGGATGACTTCGCCATCCGGGCGCGGAGACGCGCGAGCCACCCCGCCGTGTCGCAGATCCCCACTCCCGCCATGGCGATGATCCCCGGCATGAGCGGCACGCCGAAGCGGGGCTCCACGACAATGGGGGCGCAGATGATCGTCAGGTATGCGAAAAGGAGGGCCACGGGAGACATCAGCAGCCGGGCGCGCGGGCAGGCGCACCACGCGACGATCGCAAAAGCGAAATAGCACAGGAAGTAAAGACCGCTCGCCTCCGGGTCACGATAGATCGGCACATAGTTCTGGAACCAGAGCCGCGGCATCTTCCGGGCCCAGTTCCGCATCACCTCGCCCGGTCGCGCGCGGAATCTCTTCCATGCAAGCCGGAGAAATTCGCGGTGAACCCGGTCGACATCGTCGAGACTGCCATCCCTGAGTATCCACGGGTGAGCGGCAAAGAGCGGAGGCGCGATCCTCTTCTCCTCGTCGTCCACGAAGGCCACATCCGGGAACGCTCCCCAGCCACGCCAGTTGCTCCCCGAATCGATCATCCCCCAGTAGAGCATGACGCCCGGGACCCCGGCCGCAATCAGGACCGGCTTCCCGAATGCCATATAATTCCTGACCGTCCACGGCGTGATGACGCCGAGCGCCCCCGCGAGGAATGCGAGCGCGAGCCCGCAGGCCTTCCTCGGGACCGACCTGAACGCCAGGAGCAGAAAAAGGGCGAAGCAGGGCAGGAACACCACATATCCGGGACGGCAGAGGTTGAGGAACCCGATGACCATCCCCGCCTGCACCAGGCGTCGCGCGAGGCCGTCCCGTATCCCGCGCATGGCGATGAGGAGGAAGAGGGTGAGCAGGAATGCGGCAAGCGTTTCGGCAAGGATCGCCCGCGTGTAAAAGATGGTGTACCACGACACGGCGTACAGCGCCGCGGCGCACACCGGAGCCCACCGCGCTCCCGGCCGCAGCACCCGGACAACGCAGAAGACCAACACGAGGCACAGGGTGTCGAGGATGCACTGCGCGAAGCGAACCCGATCGAGCGCCAGGTGGACCGTCCGGAGGGACCTCGTGTCGGGGAGGGAACCGGTGAGTCGGAACACCGCGCTGATGAAGAGCGGGTATCCCGGACCGCGTTCGAACGCCGGCCTGTACGGGAGGGGGCCGCGGGTGAGCGCCGCCCCCTCGCCGCCCACCACAAAACCCTTTCCCGCGCAGAGGTTGACCGCAAGCTCGCAGTAGATGAACGTGTCCCCGAACGGGCCGAAACCGTATCGCTCCGACTCGGGGTGCGCGAGAACGGGGTGGAGCCGGACGGCGAGCGCGGCGGCGCAGATCGCGGGAAGAAAGATGCTCCACACGAGAATGCTCTTCCGGTCGGCCATGGGTCCCGGGATGGTCACGGCGCCCGCACATCCGCGATATCCGCCGTGAGCGAGACGCGGGTTGCGCCCTTCTCCTCGGCGACGAGCGCGCGCGCCTCGCGCAGGGGGGCGAGCCACTCGAGCGCGCCGAGCACGCGGCGCGCCTCCTCGATCCGCCGCCGGTCGCGGCGCTCCCCGACGAATGCCCCCGCGACCGCGAGGACCTGCCGCAGGGAGGAGGCGGCGCGGTCCGCGGCGCTCCCCCGCAGGATGAATTTCCCCGTGACGGGAGCCGCCCGTTCCCCCGCCGCGGGCGGTCCGCCGCCCGGGGACGCCTCTTCGCGCGGGTCGGCGCTGGCGATCACCAGGCGGTCGTTCTGCACAATGAGAGTGGGATTATAGAGATACTCGATCGGCGCCCCGGGGCCGATGCGGTAACAGAGCCCCTTTCCCCCGCGCACCGCCTGTACGTCGAGGGGCTTTTCGACGGGCGCCCATTCGCCCCCCCGCCCGTCGCTGAAACGGATCGTCGCGCCGTCCGCAAGTTTCAGGAATCGCGCGACCCGCTCGCGCGCGTCACGCCGGTTGCGCACCTGAAATGAGGACGCGGCGTTGAGCATCCCCCGCCCGTCGAGGTAGAGGAGAAACTCCCACTCCTCCCCGAGCCAGTCGAGGGAAAAATGCCCCGCGGGGAATGCCGTGACGCCCCCCCTGCCCTCGAACCGGACCTGCCCGCGCGGCCAATTCCGGCGCGCGCGGTCGAGGAGGCCGCGCGGGTCCCACCCGCCTGCCGCGTACAGGATGCCGCGCTGCGCCATGAGCCCCTCGAGCGGCTCGGCGGAGAGAGGCCTCGCCGGCTCGCCGCCGGAGCGCTCGATGCGCACCTCCGCCTCGGTCCGTTCCCCGAGCGTGAAGGACGCTGTCGCGGTCTTCCACCCCGCGATGACCGCACGCGCGGGGTCCCACACCGCCGAGTACTTCCGCCCCGTTTTCGGGGAGGCCTTCGCGATGGCCCGCAGCCTCGCGTCGGCATGGCCCCGCAGGGCCCCGACATCGGCGAAAAGCGCCCCGCGAGCCTTACCGCCGCCGGGGGCCGGCACCTCGGCGATCAGCCCCCCGGCGCTCTTTCCCGCCCCGGCGTCCCCGACCGCGAGCGCGGCGACGCCTTCCCAGAAACCGTCGCCGCGCCCCGTCGTCGCGATGCCGAGGTCGCCCAGGAGGGTATAGCTGAAATCCTCCGTCCCCTGTTTACGGTTCATGACCGAGACGACGACGAGGCCCCCCACGCGCCGCGCGCGAATCCTCTTCGCGCGCCGGAAGCACAGTGCCCCGCGCGTCCTCTCCCACAGGTGGAACAGGCGGGCCCTGAAGCCGATCCTGGCCCACACGGCGGCACGGAGGGGACGTTCCCCCTCCCCCGCGTAGACCCCGAGGACGCAGTCCCTCCCGAGCGCCTCGGGCCAGTACGTGGTATCGATATCCTCCCATGCATCCCTCACCTCTTTGTCCGCGGCGATCATTTCGTCGATCGGGAATATCCCGCCCCTCCCGACCTTGCGCCCGAACTCCGAGCGCGCGCAGCGGCGCCAGACAGGCCCGAGCCCCCGGGCCCTGACGCACACCGCGAGCCCCTCCCGTGGCACGAGACGGAGCATCGCGGGGACCCGGCGGCGCGGATAGGAGTAGAGGGCGATCGCCGCGGCGGCGAGGAGGAGCAGGATCGAGAGGCGCGCGAGGAGACGTTTAAACTTTGAATTTCCCATGGGTAAATGATACAGTGTGCCGTGCGCGTGTGCAATCCGTAACCGGGGCTACGCGGCAGTTCGCCCGGCGTCCCGGAGCCCCATAAGGAGACCGCCCCGTGAGAAGAACGCTCGCCTGCCTTCAACTCTTCCTCCTCCCCGCCGTCTTCGGCTGCGGGGGAGGCATCAATACGCCGCCCCGTCCCCTCACCTACTATAACCCGCCGGACAAGCCGTTCGGACACGGCCTCGCCATCGGCCGCTTTCAGGACAAGAGCTTCGCGCGCTACCCCCTCTTCATCGGCGGAGACGAACTGCGGGAACTCTTCCAGGACGAGCTCGAACGGAACAAGGCGTTCATGAACGTCTTCACGGTGCCCGTCGACAAAAACGACGACCGCGCGCGCATCGAGGAGAAGGCGCTCGCGGGGAAGGCGAACCTGCTCATGGAGGGGGAGCTCACCGAATCGCTCTGCCGCTTCGAGGGGTGGAACTCGCTCGGGGTCCCGGTCGCCCTCACGTACATCATCTTCCCGATCTCGTTCAACATCAAGGCGCAGACATGGCAGGGGGCCGCGGAGGTCGTATACCGGATCCGGGACATCAAGACGGACAAGGTCCTGCTCAACCGGCGGGTGCAGGCGGTGGCCTACGGGAACTTCAGCATCTGGGAGGAGCGCACCGAGCGGCAGCTCAACAAGAACTACATCCGCCACAGCCTGACGCCGCCGGTGCTCCAAAATCTTAAAACGGCCGTCGCCAAGGATATCCTGACCAACTTCAAGGATTGACGGGACAGACTGATCGTATTCTTCCGGAGGGGGGCCGTCCGGCCCCCTCCTTTTTGCTCACTGCACCGGCTGCGGCGCCGCGGGGGCCTGCGGCGGCGGGGCGCCCGCGCCCTGCGCCTTGTAGCCTTCGGCAAACCCCTTCCCCACGTTCGACCAGTCCTTGCTCGCCTGTCCGAGGTCCACCTTCACGCACCCCGCGGCGCAGATCAGCGCCGCCGCCAGCATCCCGCACACGACGCGCCTCATGCTCCACCTCCGTCCGATTTCACGGTTCCCGACTGCCGCCCCGCGCCTCCGCTCCCGCGCGTCACCTTCTCGATCTTCTCGTACCAGTCCCTGATAAACACGCCCGCCTCGTCGAAGGCGTCCCCGATTTCGCCCCGCCACGCCTCGTAGAGGCCCTCGTTGCCGCTGCGCACGGCGATCTGCCGCATGGCGGCGAGCGTCGCCGCAACGCAGAGCGCGCTGAATGCGAGATACCAGACGAGCCCCTTGATGAGCCGCATCGCCGTCCCGCCGCCCGGAACGCTCAGGGGCGGTCCTTGAAGATGTATGACCACAGGGCCGCGAGCACGATGGAGCCGACGATGAGCCCCACGAGCACCATCGTGAAGAGCTGCCAGAAATCCGCGTTCATTGTCATCGCTGCACCCCTCGCGCACACTCCGTCATCGCGGCCCCGAGGAATCTTTCACTCCCGCCCCGCCGTCCGCCGCGTACGGGCACCCGCCCGGCGGCGGCCCCTGGAGGCGGGGCGGAGGGGCGGGGACGAAATTCACGGGGCCGAGACGCCGCATCTCGTTGATCATTTCTCCCATCGACTGCTTTTTCGCGGTCGAAAAGGTCGAGAATATCCTGCGCACGCGCCTGCTGCCGCAGGCGGCGCACTTCCTGCGCCAGAAATTCCACGCGCCGCGATTCTCGAGGAGCGGGGTCACCCGGTCGCACCGCGCGCAGCGATATTCGTAGATGGGCATGATACTCAAATCCCAAACCCCAAATCCCAAACCCCAAATCCCAAAAGATGATTGAAGTATAGCACTCACGCCCGGCGCAGGCAACGGCGCAGGGGGCGGCTGTCGCAGGGGGCGGCGGTCAGGATGCCGTCCTCCCCCTGATCAGCCCCCTGAGCACCGCGAGATTCCGGCGGTCCAGCGCCGCGCCCCTGCCCTTCGGGGTCTCGAGCACCATCGGCAGCCCCGCGAACCGCCGGTCGTTGAGGAGAAAGGAGAAGGGTATGAGGCCGAGGCGCCCCTTCCCGATGTGCGTGTGCCGGTCGAGATGCGAGCCGAGCGGTCCCCGGCAGTCGTTGAGGTGGAAGGCCTTGAGCCCCGGGAGACCGACCGCGCGGTCGAATTCCTCCATCGCGCGCGCGTAGCCTTTCCGCGAGCGCAGGTCGTACCCGGCGGCGAAGACGTGGCAGGTGTCGAAGCATACCCCGAGCCGTCCCGGCCGGCTTGATGCCGCGATGATCTCCGCGAGGTGTTCGAAGCGCCCCCCGACGCTGGTGCCCTGCCCCGCCGTCGTCTCGAGAAGGATCTTTACGCCCTCTCCCGGGACGGGGGCAAGCGCTTCGTCGAGGCCGTCGGCGATTTTCCTGATCCCCTCGCGTTCGCCCGCGCCGCCGTGAGCGCCGGGATGGAGCACGATGAAGGGCAGCCCCAGCGCGGAGGATCGGCGCACCTCTTCCTCCAGCGAGGCGATCGACCTCTTCCGGAGGAGCGGATCCGACGAGGCGAGATTGATGAGATAGGAGGAGTGTGCGAAGACGATGCCGACGCCGCTCTCGCGGCGCGCCTCGCCGAAGCGGCGGGCCTCGTCCGGGCGGAGGGGCGGCATCCGCCACCGGACAGTGCTTTTTACGAAGATCTGGATCGCCTCGCAGCGGAGCTTCCGCCCCCGGATGAGCGCCTGGCCCAGGCCCCCCGCGATCGACATGTGCGCGCCGATGAGCGGGAGCGGGGTACGCGGTTCGCGCGCCGATCCCCCCCCCATGACGCTACGGGGCGACCGGGGGCGCGGCGGCGGAGCGATCCCTGATGAAGCAATCGCCGGGCCAGATGAATTCGGGCTGGAGCATCGGGTCATAGTTGCCGGGGAGGGGATAGAAAAAGAGGCCGGTCTCCAGCACGCCGACGGTCGTCCGGACCACCGTCATGGCGACGCCCTTGAGCGGCCCCCAGGTGACGCCGAGGAGCATGCCCCGGTCCCGTTTGATTTCCCGGGGGCACTTGATCAGCTCCCCCCACCCCGTCGTGACGTTGACAAGGCCGCGGCCGAACTTCCCGCTCGCGTTTCGGGTGGCGCTGTCGGCGGTCTCGACCTTCGCCTGGTCTGCCCACGCGTGGCTGCCCGCAACCAGCACTGCGGCCATCATCACAGAAACCAGTGTCGCCATCGTTCTCATACGTTCTCCCCTTTTGACGCCGCCATGGTAGCACACCCGCCGCGGCCCAGTCCAGCGTTCGGCCCGCCCGCCCCGAAATGGCGGATAAGAACAGCCTCTCACTTCTTCAGCTTCCACTTCTCGATCAGCGCGATGCTCCCGTACGCGGTCATGTCGTAGTGAATCGGGGTCACGGACACGAGCCCCTCCTTCAGCGCCGCGCTGTCGGTGTCCGGGTCTTCCTGTATCTCAAGGAGATCCCCCCCGAGCCACCAGTAGGCATGACCGCGCGGGTCGATCCGCTTGTGGAACTCCTCGGAGAACCGCGCCATCCCCTGCCTCGTCACGCGCACCCCGCGTAGTTTGCCCTGCGGGATCGCGGGGACGTTCACGTTGAGAAGCACCCCCGGCGGGAGGCCCTTCCGGGCAATCGTTCCCGCGAGGCGGCGGGCGAATTGGGCGGCGGGGCCGAACTCCCGCGCGGTGAAGCTGTCCAGGGAGACGGCGAAGGCGGGGATTCCCAGCATCGTCGCCTCCGTGGCCGCCGAGACGGTCCCTGAGTAGATGACGTTCATGCCCGTGTTCGGCCCCTGGTTGATGCCGGAGATCACGAGATCGGGGCGCCACGGGAGCAGCGACTTGATGGCGATCTTCACGCAGTCCGCCGGGGTCCCCGAGACGGCCAGGCCGTACACCTCGCCGTCCCGTTTTACCTCGGTGACCCTGAGCGGGTCCACGGTGGTGATGGCGTGCCCCACCGCGCTCCGCTCGTTGTCAGGGGCGACGATCGCGACTTCGCCCGCCTTCCTCACCTGCGCCTGCAGGGCGTGCAGCCCCGGGGCGTTGATCCCGTCGTCGTTCGTGAGCAGTATCTTCATAGGGCGGCGATTATGCCACATCCCCGGGCTTGTGTGGAGGGTTTCCCGGGCTCTCGACGATAATCGTCACCGGCCCGTCGTTCTCGAGTGCCACGAGCATCTTCGCCCCGAACCGCCCCGTCTTCACCGGCACGCCCGCGACGCGCAGCAGCGCGGCGAACCGCTCGTAGAGCGGCTCCCCCTTCTCCGGCGGGGCCGCCGCGTCGAAACCCGGCCGCCGCCCCCTCCGGCAATCGCCGTAGAGCGTGAACTGCGACACCACGAGCGCCTCGCCTTTCACGTCGAGGATCGAGAGAATCATCTTGCCGCCTGCGTCCTCGAAGATGCGGAGGTTCGCGATCTTCTCCGCGAGCCATGCAGCGTCCTCATCCCGGTCATCCGCGCCGACGCCAAGCAGGATCAGGAGCCCCCGACCCGTCGCGGCGACCACCTCGCCGTTGATCTCGACCGACGCCTTCTTTACCCGCTGCACCACGGCTCGCATAATCCTGTCCCCCGTCTTTTCCCCGACAGTCGACCAGAGAAGCTATTATGCAGAAGAGACCCCGCACTTTCAGCATATTTCGCTCGCGTGGTGAACGTTCGGCGAGGAATACTGCTTGACGCGCTCATGGAGTGTAAGATATCCTATTACAGCACCAGGAGGCAGCTCATGAGAAGCACTCTTACCATAAGCCTTCCTCAATCAATACGGGCGGAACTGGACCGGGTGTCAAGCCTGGAGGGCGTGTCGCGGAGTGACATCGTCCGGGAATCCATACGCGACTATCTTTTCATCAGGCAGTTTCGTTCACTGCGCAAGAACATGGTGCGCAAGGCAGCCCGGCGCGGTATCTGCACTGACCAGGATGTTTTCGACCGCGTCTCATGAAGATCGTGCTGGACACCAATGTCCTCATCACAGCCTTCATTACCCGCGGAAGCTGTAACGAGTTGCTCGAATACTGCGCCGTGCACCATGCAATCGTTCTGTCTAAGGGCATCCTGGATGAGTTTCGGGATGTGCTTGTCCGCACGTTCGGCTTCACACGGGAAGAGGCCCGCGCCGCGGTTCGGGTGTTGAGATCGCGGGCACGCATCGTTACACCATTGCCCCTCCCGCAGCCCGTCTGCCGCGATCCGGACGATGACCTAATCCTGGCAACCGCCGTCGCCGGCAGATGCGCGGCCATCATCACGGGCGACAAGGACCTGACGGATCTCAACGAATATGAGGGGATCAGGATTCTGAATCCCCCCGACTTTTGGCGATTGGAGAAGGAGATCGCCGGGCAAAACCCCCGGGACGACGATTGACAACGTTCCCGACAACGCGCCTTTTCCCGGTTCTCAAAAGCGCCCCGCCATGCTAGACTAGACGCCATGATGAAAACTGCAGCCACCCTCAACGGCCGTCCCGGCGTCCCGTCGCCGACCCGGCTCCTCCTGCGGGCTATTGCCCCCCCCGTGACCATGCTCGCCCTTGCCGCGGCGCTCGGCATCGCGGGGTGCGGGAAGGCCGACGAGTACCGGCAGCGCTACCACGAACTCCAGGAGCAAACCCGGCGGAAGATATCCGATCTCGACGCGGCGCGCCGGGCGGACCTGACCCGCTACGAGCAGCGGATCATCGGCTACGAGGCGGAGCTCAGGAGGCTCACGGCCGAGCTCACCGCCGCGAAGCAGTTCCCCGCGGCGAAGGGGACCCTCGCCGGCCGCTCCCCCGCTCCGGCTCCCGGCGTGGCGCAGGGCAAGGATTCTCCCGCGCGCGCCCTCGCAGCGCTCGCCGCTTCCGGAGACGCAGCGTCCGGAGAGGAGGCGACGGTCGCCTCGCTCCTTGAGCAGTTCATTCAGGACTACGAGGACACGATCGACGAGGGCAGGCGGGCGCAGTTCCGGAACGACTTCGCCGCCTACATCGCGCGCCTCAAGGAGCAGCCGGGGGCGGTGCCGGTCCCGCAGAGAAAAGACGCCAGGCTGCGCGATCTGCGCGCCCGGCTCGAGTCGGCATCCAATGACCGGGAACGCGAGCTGCTCCAGAGCCGCATCGGCAGCATCGAAAATGCGAGCGCCGAGGATCTCCCCGGGGTGCTCGACTACTACCAGCGCCTTGACAGCATCCAAAGCCTGAACCGCCTCATGGAGGAATACAACATACCGCGCGATGAGCTGAGCGCGGCGGGAATCGAGCCCCCCCCGCGGAACTCCTGGCAGCCGGAGGCGCGCGAGATCGCGGGCAACCTTAAGGATTTCGCGGACCGCTACGAGCCTCTCGCGCCCCCGGAGCAGCGCGCCCAGTTCAGGGAGGAGTTCGATGCGTGCGCCGCCAACCTCACCGCGAGGCCGAGCGACGCGCAAGTCGTGGAGATGCGCAACGCCATGCTCGGCGATCTCCGCACGCAGGCCGCCGCGGCCACCGGGCGCCAGCAGGAGCGGATCAACGGGCGGATC
>JBAXOY010000002.1:0-71860 GCA_037133055.1 Chlamydiota bacterium | reverse complement strand
CCCACTGAGACCCCCACGCCCACGCCGACGATAACTCCGACGGTCACGCCCACTGAAACGCCGACCGAGACGCCCACAGAGACAGCGACGCCCCTGCCCACACAGACGCCAACCATCACGCCGACGGAAACCCAGACCGGGACGCCCACCATTACTCCGACGCCCACCGAGACACCCGTGCGGACGTACACTCCCACAGAGACGCCGACAATGACGCAAACTCCGACAATCACTCCGACGCCGACAGAAACGCCGACCGAGACCCCGACGGAGACCCCGACGGAGACGCCTACCCTCACTCCGACGGACACCCCGACGGAGACGCCTACCCTTACTCCGACGGAGACCCCGACGGAAACCCCGACGGAGACGCCTACAGCCACTCCGACGGAGACCCCGACGGAAACCCCGACGGAGACGCCTACCCTCACTCCGACGCAGACCCCGACGGAGACCCCGACGGAGACGCCTACAGAAAGCCCCACGCTTACGCCGACGACAACGCCGACGGGCACACCCACCAGGACCCCCACGCCCACACCGACGGTGACGAAAACGCCGACGGTGACGAGGACACCCACGAAGACGCCCACAATCATTCCAACCAGCGCACCGACTCGCACGCCCACACCCCACGTGTTGATCAACGAGGTGCTGTACGATCCGGCGGGCATAGACACGGGGAAGGAGTGGATAGAGCTCTACAACGCGTCGGACGCGGCGGTCAACCTCACGGGGTACTATTTACGGATCAGCGATTCCAGCACGTCGTTCCATTTCCCGGAGGCATTCACCCTGGCGGCGCACTCCTATGTTCTGGTACACACCAACGCCACGGGGACGCCCGCAGCGGGTCACCTCTATCCGTCCACCCCGCTCGACAACATGAGCAATGTGGAGGGGAGCGTTTCGTTGTGCTCGGGCAACCCACCGTCTGTCGGTAATTTCATTGATTATGTGCAGTACGGGGGCGCTGATCAGACATGGGAGAGCACGGCCTTCAATGCGGGGATATGGACCGAGAACGATTACGTGGAGGCGGTGGGGGAAGGGCATTCGATGGGGCGTGACCCCGACCCTAGTGACCGCGATGTTCAGGACACGAACGAGCCGGAGGACTGGGCGGAGTTCTATATCCCGACCGGCGGCTCCGAGAATCAGCATATCCCGACTCCGATTCCGACTGAGACACCGACGCAGATATTCACGGCGACCAGCACACCGACTCGCACGCCCACACCCTACGTGGTGATCAACGAGGTGCTGTACAACCCGGCGGGCATAGACACGGGGAAGGAGTGGATAGAGCTCTACAACGGGTCGGACGCGGCGGTCGACCTCACGGGGTACTATTTACGGATCAGCGATTCCGGCACGCCGTTCCAGTTCCCGGCATTCACCCTGGCGGCGTACTCCTATGTTCTGGTACACACCAACGCAGTGGAAGTAACGCCCGCGGCGGGCCACCTCTATCCTCCCGCGGCGCTCGCCAGCATGAGCAATGTGGAGGGGAGCGTTTCGTTGTGCTCGGGCGACCCTCCGTCTGCCGGCAATTTCATTGATTATGTACAGTACGGGGGCGCTGATCAGACATGGGAGAACGAGGCCGTGGGTGCGGAGATATGGACCGAGAACGATTACGTGGAGGTGGTGGGGGAAGGGCATTCGATGGGACGTTACCCCAATGCTCCGGACACGAACAAGCCGGAGGACTGGACGGAGTTCTATATCCCGACCGGCGGCTCCTATAATCAGCATATCCCGACTCCGACGCCGACTCCCTGGCCGACGGGCGTCTCAACCTGGACCCCCGCAGCTACGCCGACTCAGACGCCGACGCCGATACCGCCATCGGATTATCTGTTGAATTTCAGTTTTGAGGATGAGCCGGAGCTCGTGAACTGGGCTGAAGTCGGGACCGCGGCATATATTTCCCGGTCGTCAGAGCAGGCGAACGCCGGCACGTACTCCTGCAAGTTTTGGAATCCAACCGGCAATTATGATGGTCGTGGCGTTCGATCGGATATATTCACCGTCACCGAAGGAACTCAGTACGATTTCTCGGGTTACTTCTACGTTGAATTTTACAAGGCCGGGCTCATTGGTGCTACGAAGATGCGGCTTCGGGTCGAGTGGAGGAATAGCAGTCAGGAAGTTATTCCCACCCCATATCCGGGAACAACCGGCTGGAGCAACACGGCTTTTAACGCGTGGGAGCGTAAGTCATATACGCTGGTAACTGCTCCAGCGGGTGCGGTATATGCCGATCTGTTCATTGAGTGCAAGGAGGATGTGAATAACGACAATGATGTGTATATCGATTCCTTTGCGTTCACTAAGTCCCCACCGACGCCGACGCCTACGGTGACGCCGACAGCGACGCCGGCGCCGCCTACGGCGACGCCGACCATTACACCGACCCGCACGCCGACTCAGACGCCGACGCCGATACCGACATCGGAAAATCTGTTGAATTTCAGTTTTGAGGAGGAGCCGGAGCTCGTGAACTGGGCTAAAGTCGGGACCGCGGGATCTATTTCCTGGTCGGCAGAGCAGGCGTACGACGGCACGTACTCCTGCAAGTTTTGGTATCCAACCGGCAATTATGGCGACCGCGGCGTTCAATCGAATCTGATCACCGTCACCGAAGGAACTCAGTACGATTTCTCAGGTTACTTCTACGTTCACTACACTGCCGGGGCCGTTGGTGATACCAGAATGCGGTTTCGGGTTGAGTGGAAGGACAGCAGTCGGGGGGTTATTTCCTCGTATCCGTCGATAACCGGCTGGAGCAACACGGCTTTTAACGCGTGGGAGCGTAAGTCATATACGCGGGTAACTGCTCCAGCGGGTGCGGTATATGCCGATCTGTTCATTGAGTGCAAGGAGGATGAGACTAACGACAATCATGTGTATATTGATTTCTTTGCGTTCACTAAGTCCCCATCGACGTTGACGCCCACGCCTACGCCGACACCGACCGCCACTCCCACTACTACTCCTACAAGGACCGCTACACCCACGCCAACTCCTACACCGGCTATTACACCGACACCGACACCGCCAGGATCCTCCTCGCCGGTGTTCTTGAAGATCAATCACCAGCCGGATTGGTCACTGGTGCCCGAAGGCTGGATGGAAGACAACGGAGACGCCTACGGGCCGAGGCCCTGGCCGACGCCCTGCTTGGAAAATCTGGAATACGGTTGGGGGCATTGATCGCCTGGGGGAATCCTGCCTCCCGACCGTCAATCTCCGGTGACGCTGTCACTTCACGTTGTGAGTTCTCTGCCGTGAAGCATCCCTGCTGATCGCGCCCGTCTCCGCACTACCCCTGTGTCGATGCGTTAAAGCAGCCAGCCAAAGACGACGTCCGGCTCGCCGTCGTTCCCCGTCCCCCAGTCGGTCAGCCAGTTACCCGACGGCATCGTCCCCCCCTCCGGCTGGTAATTGATCCATATCGGTGTGGCCGTCACGGGCGGTGTGATCGTCGGCGTCGCGCAGGTGCCCCACGTGACCACAACGTCATCGAGGTAGTACGTCTTCGTGTCGCCCCGCGAGAACCGGATGTAGATATCGGTATAGCCAGACAGGTCGAAAGATTGCTGCATGAAGGTGGCGGCGTAATCGGTGCCGGTCGGGGATCCCGCCAGGTGGGTCCACGGCCCGCTCGTGGAGGACGAGTACTGGACGTTGAAACTCGAGGCCCCGGCCGTGGCGCGCATCCAGTAGGTCAGCGTGCCCGGGCAGGTGAGCAGCGGGGTGATGAGATAGTCGCCCCCGGCGTTGAACATGACGCTGTGCGTGGCGCTGTGCGTGTAGATGATCGACCAGTCGGTGGTGTACTGGAGCCAGTTCGTCGGGGGGTACGCGCCCTCGAAGCTCTCGCTCAGGAGGGCGTCCGGAAGCGGGGTCGGTGTCGGGGCGGCGGGGGTCGGGGTGCGGGTCGGCGTCCTCGTCGGGGGAACGGGCGTCTTCGTGGGCGTCGGCGTGCCCGCCGGATTTGCCGTCACCACCACGTCATCGAGGTAATAGACCCTGCTGCCGCCGCGCTGGAATTGGATATATATATCGGCGTAGTTCGACAGGTCGAACGTCTCCTGTTTGAAGGTGCCGGCATAATCGGTCGTCGTCGGTGAACCGGGCAGCTCGGTCCATGGCCCGCTCACGGATGAAGAATAGGACACGTGGAACTCGCTCGCTCCCGCAGTGGCATACATCCAATAGGTGAGGGTCCCGGGATTCGGGAGGAGCGGAGTGATCAAGGAGTCGGTCCCAAGATTGAATTTCACGCTGTAATTGCCTGTGCGTGTCTGAGCGGAGCTTTGCTCGCACCCCGATTGCGTCCAGCCGGCCGGCGGGAACGCGCCCTCGAAGCTCTCGTTCAGGAGGGCGCCCGGAGGCGGGGTCGGCGTCGGGCCGGAAGGGGTGGGGGTGCGGGTCGGCGTGGGCTGGACAACGGGCGTAGCTGTGGGCTCCGCCGCCGCGCCTTCCGCGGTAAGAATGCACCATACCGAATTGAGATTGGGATGTCCGTGATTGGTGCCCGGCCAATCGTAGCGCACGCCCGCCCCGTCCATGTTTCCATACGTCCCATACCCCGTCGCCTTGTTCCCGAACGGGTCATTGACTATGACCGTTTCGCCGTTGTTCTCGTAGCCGATCACGGTTATGTAATGCCCTGCGTCGGTCAGGCTGTTGAGCAGCGAGAACGGATGGCTCGCGTCAATCTGCGCTTTCGCAGCGGCGGTGGTTGCGCTCAATTCCGATGACGCGAGGTTGTGGTTGCCTATCCAGTCACGCATCCCGTTCCTGAGATTCTGCCCCCACCCGTCGCCGAGCCGGTGCACATACCCGTACCCCCCCTTGGCGGGATTGCCGCTTGCGTCGTTGAACGTGACGCTGTACGTGACGCCGTTGTAGGTGTACTGCTCGGAGACGTAGAAGCCATAGTCGCTCGTGTGCGCCGGGACGCCGTTGAAGGCGGGAAGCGATATCTGATGGACGGGGAGTCTGCCGTAATACTGGATCGCCATGAGCGCGGAGGTCGCGTTGCATGCCCAGCTTCCGTCAAAGGCCGAGGGGGTATCATATACCTGGTGGACATAGGGCACGTTGCTGAGCTGCACCGCCCGGGCAACTCCCCCGGAAAAAGCAACCGCCGCCAGCGCGGCCGGAATGCCGGCTGTTCTTTTCATCCGTCCGCCCCCGTTTTCGTGCGACTCACCGGGCGAGGCTGAATATCTTCACCGTTTTCCCGTCCGAAGAAATGCAGCTTGCCTTCTTTTCATCTGAGGAGACTGACAGGCCGGACAGAATCTCCTCTTTCGTTTCGAATATGGCCCTCTTCGTTCTCTTCGCGGCATCGGCGATGACAATCTCCGATTGATTGACCCCGTCTATCAACAGCCGCCTGTTTCTGAGGAAGATCACACGGGCGCCGTCCGAAAACCATTGAGGGCATTCTCCGCGTCCCGCGTTCCAGATATCCCCCGATGCGACGTCGGCGATATGTAGGTCGGCGGACGAGGTTCCAAGGGCTATCCTCTTTCCGTCGGGCGAAAAATGAGGCTGCAGGTATTCCGCGCTCGTGCGCGCGATCTCCTTTTTGCCGCCGTCGCCCGTATCCACGAGAAAGAGGCCGCGGACGGTCACTATCCCCACGCGCTCCCCGTCCGGCGAGAACGCCATCTGTCGCACGTTTTCATCGACCGCTATCTTCTTCCTGAAATCGAGATTTTCATCATAGAGATATATCGCATCGCCGGCGGCGAATCCAACCGAGCCGCTTTGCGAGAAGACCGGCGTGCCGCACTGCCGGCCCTCCTTATTCAATGCCGTCGCCGTGCCCGTCCCCGTGTCGTACACCACCGCGTTCTCCTCTCCCGACGCGGTGTCCACCTCCTTGTACGCGACCCGGTCGCCCCGGGGCGACCATGACGCTCCGTACCCCGAGCCGGGGGCCGAGCTTACGGTCAACTCCGAATTGGACGCCATATCATGGATGGCCAATCCGCGGCCGCTCGCACTGCCGAAGAGAAGCTTCTCTCCCGAGGGGGAAAGGGCGGCCTCCGCCAGGGGAATGCCCGGCGGCGAGGGAATGTCCGCGGCTTCGCGAACCTCTTCCGTCGGCGGCGCGAGCGCGGGGGACGGCGTCGGGTGACCCTGGACGGCGGGCTGGTCTCCCCGCGCGCGAGCCCCCTCCGGGGAAACCCGAGGCGGCGGCTCCTGTGCCCGATTGCCGGGCACCAAACTTCTGCCCCGCGGGAGCGGTTCGTTTTCCGACGCCCGGCCCGGAGCGCGCGCGTTCGCCACGGAGGAAACGGCGCCGGTTTTTCCCATCTGCCACAGGATAATTCCGGCGCCGAGGGCGCTTGCAACGAGGGCGACGATCAGAATCTCTTTTTTCATTTCGGCGACCGCACTCCAGGGTCGCGTGCCACCGAGTCCTTCGCGCAAGGGAACGCCGACACCGGAGTGGTTATTCTTATACACTATTTATGAAGCTATTTTCAAGTGATAATCGCCCAGCGAATTGCCTCACATTAAATGGTGCCGAAACAGCCCCGCGCGGACCACAGTCGACTCTGGTCCGGTACACCGGCCGGCTCCACCGCCTTCACCCGGGCAAAACCAATGAACAATCTATTACGTCTGCAGGTGACGCTACCAGCCGTACTCCCGCACCCCCGAGTCTCCCCAGTGCGTCCCCTTCGTCGTATCCGGAGCGCGGTAGAACCCGGCGGGGATCGCCGACGCGCCGGGCTGGAAGTTCACTCTGATCGCCGTGACGGTCGGGGCGGGTTGCGCCACGCCGGCGAGCCCGCTGTCGTAGTACGTCGCCCCGTCCGATCCCACGTAGAGAGCCACGTCCTCCGTCGTGTCGAGCGGCGGCAGGTGCACCTTCATCTTCTCCCCTTCTGCGTTCGTGATGACCAACTGATCCCCCGCCTGCACCGTGATCCGCGCCGCCGTCGATCTCACGATCCGTATCCCTATCGGCTGGGGCGTATAACTGTTCCCGCCTACGAACGTGTTGTCGCCGTCGGAGACCGACCCCATCGTGTGCGCCAGCGGGTCGTCCGCGCACCCCATGAAGTAGACGAACCCGTCCTCGCCGGGGGCCCTCGGCGCCGCCACCCTCATCCCCGACACCTCCCCCGCCACGAGTGGCATCTTCGCCGGGGCCGCCGTCTGTGTCGGCGTGGGAGCCGGAGGCGTAGCCGTAGGTGCCGCAGGCGTAGCCGAAGGTGTCGACGTAGGAGACATCTGCGTCGGCGTCTCCGTCGGCACTTCGGTCGGTGTCAATGTCGGCTCCGGTGTAGGAGTCATCGTCGGCTCGGGCACCGGCGTTTCCGTGGGCGTAGGAGTTTCAGCCCCATCCTCGTACGTGAGTTCCAGCGCCGGCGTGTTCCCGCTCTCGCTGAACCACACACGGATCTCCTCCCACGCCGCCGGGGCGACATTGGAGCAGTCGTGTTCGCCCTCTCTCAAGCCGAGCTTCACCCACCCGTCTCCGGCCACGGCCTCGTTTGCCCACATTACCGCGCTCGCATTCAGCGTAATCTCGTTCCACCCCTCGCTCAAGGCGCTGTAAGCCCTCCGCACCGCGCCCTCCGTCGGGTTGGTCACCGCGTCGCCGCAGTTGTCGTAGTCGTTGCCTTCGATGGTGGTGTTGCTCGCCGCATAGCTCCTCACCACCGCCAGCGAGTGACCCGACGATGTCGACACATGGTCCAAATACAGCTTCAGCTTCGCACCCGTCACTGTCGATCCCGCCGGCACCGCGCCAGAGATGTCGAAATGGATGAAATGGCGGTTGATGTAGTATGAATTCCCGTTCCACGACGCGTGCAGGTTATAGTTCCCGTCGTTGGTCCGCGCGTTGTGGTAAGTCGCGTCGTGCTCCGTCGCCCAGTCGGAGCTGCCACCCGAGTAGCATACCCCGTCCATCATGCTGTACACCGTCGCGGTGTTCCCCGCGGGAGTCTCCGTCGGCGTCGGGGTCGGTGTTTCCGTCACCTCGGGAGTCTCCGTCGGCGTCGGGGTTTCGGTCGGCTCCGATGTCGGCGTCTCCGTCACCTCCGGCATCGGTGTCGGGGTTGCGTCCTCCCCGGCATCGCGCACCGCGCGCACATAGTTTTCCTGCCCCCTCGGCCGGTTCCCCATGTAACATTCGGGCAGGTAGTCGCACCAGGCATCATTAGCGTTGATTTCGGTGGACGACCAGTACCAGCCCTCCTGATACGACCCGAGGCTCCCCCTGCTTCCGCATATCGCGGTCAATTCATCCTTCGTCGGCACTCTCCAGTCATCCTTGCCCAGCCAGACCAAATCGGCGCCCCAGGAGCAGGCGGATGACCAGTCCTTTGCTGCGTTCGTATCGGTGCCCGGATTGTCCGTCCACTTTGCAACATACAGGTTACCGATCCGCACCACCTGATCCTGTCCGCCGGGACCGTATGTCGTGTACCAGGGCTCTGCGGCGGGTGTCGGCGTCACCGTCGGCATTTCGGTAGGCGTCAGTGTCGGCTCCGGCGTGGGTTCTTCTCCGAGCGGGATGAGCAGCATCGCCCCTTCATCGTCATAGCCCACGATCCACCCGTTGTCGTTAATGGCGATCGCATCCGAATTCCACGCGCCGGATGGATTAATATCCGTCATGACGCCGTTCTCGTACTTGAATGCATGGTTGTCCGCGTTGGATGGAGACGAATAACCGACGATCACCCCGGAGGAATTGATGCTCCGGGCGACACTCACGCTGCCGCCGAGAGTCCCGAGATCCGTCATGACTCCGTTCTCGTATTTGAATGCATGGTAATCTCCGCCGGATGTAGTTGATGTACCGACGATCACCCCGGAGAAATTGATGCCATAGGCACAACTGTAGGAGCCGCCGAGGGTCCCGAGATCCGTCATGATCCCGTTCTCGTACTTGAACGCATGGTCATCTCCGCCGGATGTCCTCGCTCCACCGACGATCACCCTGGAGAAATTGATGCCAAAGGCCTGACTATAGCTGCCGCCGAGGGTTCCAAGATCCGTCATGTTCCCGTTTTCGTACTTGAATGCATGCTGCTCTTCGCCGGATGTAAATGCATCGCCGACGATCACCCCCGACGAATCGATGCCCCAGGCACAACTGTAGGAGCCGCCGAGGGTGCCGAGGTCAGTCATCACTCCATTCTCATACTTGAATGCATGGCTCAAGGAGTCGCTGGGTATATTTGCTGCGCCGACGATCACCCCGGAGGAATTGATGCCGAAGGCCCAACTTACGCTGCCTCCGATGGTTCCGAGATCCGTCATAATTCCATTCTCGTACTTGAACGCATGGTCTCCGCCGGATGTCCCCGCTCCACCGACGACTACCCCGGAGGAATTGATGCTCCAGGCCTGACTACCGTTGCCTCCGAGAGTCCCCAGATTCATCACGGTGTAGGGGTATACCTCGGGGACACCCAGCGGGCTCTCGTACGCGCCCATGTCGGGGCTCGATCCCTCGGGGGCAGGCCGCGGATTCATATCCCTGTCCACCGTAATTCCAAAGCCCTCACCCGCCCCGATGCACGGGCTGTAGCCGCGAAGATGGAATTCCCCGCCCAGCGCCCCCGCGAAATATGGATCCAGCCGGATGTTCCCGTTCTCCCCCGCATAACCGTCCTGATTCACGTCGGAGTACGACACGTACGGCGCGGCGCCCTCGCCGTAGCCGATCTCCGCGCCCGAGGACGACGAGTCGTTCCACAGCACACAGTTCACCACCGTCGGTGGATTCACCTCGCTATAGACCCCTCCCCCCGACACCGCCGCGCCGTTCCCCCAGAGCGTGCAGTGCACGAGCATCGAGTTGCCGTTTGCATTCCCCTCCGTGGAGACGCCGCCGCCGGTCGCCGAAGAGTTCGATGCGAACACGCAGTTGGTCACCCCCGCAGTCGTGTACCCCGGGTCACTTACAAGGCGCAGTCCTCCCCCGGAGACACTGGCGGTGTTGGAGGTGAAGGTGCAGCGATCAAGCGTCGCGCCGGTGCAGAACGCGCCGCCGCCGCTCCCGGAGCTCGCCGCATTCCCCTCGAAGACGCAGTCTGCCACGCTGCCGAGGAAGAGATGCGCGCCGCCGCCGTCGTAGAGCGCCGTGTTCCCGGCGAAGCGGCATTCCGAAACGCTGCTGAAACCCCCGTAGAGGGCTCCTCCGAAACTCGCCGCGACGTTGCTCTCAAAGACGCACCGGGAGACGGTCGCAACCACTCCCCCTTCGGGACAGATCGCCCCTCCTCTGTCCCCAGTATTCTGGGAAAGGGTGCAGTCCATGACGTTCAGATTCCCTCCGGCGGCGTAGATCGCGCCGCCCGCATCCTCCGCAACATTGTACGAAAGGGTGCAGTTGAGGATCGTGCCGAGGATCGTGCCGAAGTCTCCGGCCTCCCTATAAATCCCCGCGCCGCGATACGCCGCGCCCCGGGTGATGGTAACGCCGTTGATCTCAACCTCACTGTCGCCAAGATGGAAGCATCGAACCGTGTCCTGCCCGTCCACGACCGTCGGGTTGTTCTGCCAGTCGCGCTGGCTCCTCTCCGTCTCGTTTCCGACAAAACCGCCGTAGATCAACACCCTGACATTATTGAATGTGATCTCCGACGAGAGGGCGTAGGTCCCCTGCTTCACCCAGATATCGACCGGATCGGTCGTCCACGCGGCGGCGTCCACCGCCTCCTGGATCGTCTTGAGCGCCTCCCCCCAGCTCGAGCCGTTGCCGGACTGGGCGACGTCGCCGTTTACATAATAACGGTCCGTCTGTACAACCGATGGCGTGGGTGTTGCAGTCGGAGCCTCCGTCGGGGTCTCGGTCGGCGTCAGCGTCGGCTCCGGCGTGTCCGTCACCTCGGGCCCCGGCGTCGGGGTCTCGGTGGGGGTCTCAGTCGGCGTCTCGGTTTCGGTCGCCGTCGGCTCCGGTGTCGGCGTTCCGGTAGGTGTCGATGTAGGAGACATCGTCGGCGCCGGCGTCTCCGTGGGAGTCGATGTCAGCATCGGCTCCGGTGTTTCGGTGGGCGTTGCGGTCGCGGAACCCGCTGTCGGGGTGGGGCTCGGCTCCAGCGGGGGCGGATCGTTCGGATCCATCGGATCGGTCCCCGCCTGGTACTCCTGGAGGTTCGTCAGCCCGTCGTGATCAGGGTCGGCATTGCCGTCCGCCACAAGCGGGTTCAGCCCGTAGGCGTTCTCCCACACGTCCGGCATTCCGTCGTTGTCGTCGTCCGGGTCGTCGTCGTTCGCCAGCCCGTCCCTGTCGGTGTCTGTGAACTGCAGGGTGCGGCTCGTCGTCCCCGAGGCATAGTTGTTGTCCAGGACGGAGAGCTCCGCCTGCACACTGCCGTGGCCCGCCTTCACCTTTGCCGCCGGCACGTTCACCTGGAGAGGGCTCCCGCTCCCGGCGTAGTCCCCGCCCACGTACCAGTCGTACGCGATGATGCTCCCGTCCGGGTCGCTCGACCCGCTCCCGTCCAGCGTCACGGTGTTCGAGCCGACGGTCCCCGGGTCGGCGATCGCCGCCGCGGGCGGCTGGTTCCCTTCCGCGGGCGTCTCCGCCTGCGCCGTGCCGCCGTAGGCGCCCATGTTGATCGCGCCCGCCGGATAGTCCGGCTCCAAGGCATAGTTGTCCGCCGGGTCCCCGGCGTCGATGCTCGGCGAGGCGGCGTCCAGCCGGTATCCCGCCCCCGGCATCAGCACCGGGTCCTCGCTCATCTCCCCCGTTCCCGGGAGCGGCGTGAACGCCCCGCTCGTGCCGTAGTCCATGTAGGGCGTCAGCGCCACGACATCGTTGTACGAGATCGCGATGTCGGCGGGGTCCGCCACCTGATCAAACGATATCCCCTCCCCGTACTCCTGGTCCGACACGGCGATCACGTTGTTCTTCACGGTCACCGTGTCCGACATCGAAAGGCCGATCCCCGACCACGTCGTGACGAACGTGTTGTTGGCGATCGTCGAGGAGTGCAGGTTCGTCGCGTAGATCCCGTATCCCCCGACGATGACGTTATTTTTCACCGTCACGCCGGTGGTGGGGACTCCGTACGGGTCATTCGCGTCATAGATGTCGATCCCGTCCCCGTCGTTCGGCGCATTGATCGTGAAGCCGCTGACCGTGGCGTTCGAGGGCGCCATCACGGCGGTGTAGACATATTCCTCGTCCGGGCCGTCGATCGTCGTCTGGTTCGCGCCGGCCCCGATGAGCTGCATCCCCTCTTTCAGGGTAAGGTTCTCGCTGTAGGTCCCCGCCGCGACGCTGACCGTGTAGTCGGCGCCCGACGCGCGGACCGCGTCGCCGATCGTCCTGAACGGGTGCGCCTGCGTCCCGTCCCACGGCCCGGCGGTGTTCGCCGCGCTCGTGTAGACCGCCGCCCCCGGGAACGGATGGCTGGCCGGGTCGAGCGGGTCGAAGCCCCCGTCCGCCTCGTCCCCGTCGCTCACGCCGTCCCCGTCGGAATCAGGATTCGTGGGATAGGTCCCGAGCGCATACTCCTCCGCGTTCGTGAGCCCGTCCCCGTCCGGGTCGTCGTTCGCCCCCTGGTCGAGGTTCCCCCAGTAGAGCATCTCCCAACTGTCCTCGAGTCCGTCCGAATCGCCGTCCCACTCGCTTGTCGCCACGTACTGCACCGTCGGGTAATACGGATCGCTCATACGGTACAGGGTGTCGTAGGCCGTCACCGTGAAGTAGTAGCGGGTGCCGGCCTGGAACTCGTCCGCGCCGATCTGCACCGCGCTGCCCGCCGCCGCGGTCCCCTTGTACGCCCACGACGACGGGAAATTATCAGGGTCGGTCGGGTCGGGCTTCGTGTCGTCCGACATGTAGAACTTGAATCCGGCCACGCCGGCCGTGTCGAGAAGCCTCACGTTCATCGTCCAGTTGTAGTATCCGAACTGCTTCGTCGCGGAGAACCGCTTCGGCGACGGCCCGTCTCCCGTGCTGCCGCCCGCGACCGACCGGTTGGCCAGAATGAAGTTTGTCGGGTCGCACCAGTACTGCTCGACCGTCGTCGCGCTCCCCGCCTTCCCGCCCCAGCTCACCGCCCACGCGTTCCAGTCGCTCTGCGTCCACTCACTCATCGCCTTCGCCACCCAGGTGGCGTACCTCACCTCGAGGTGGAGGTGGTACCCGTTGCCGTAATAGCCGTCGGCGTTCCCGATCCCGCCCAGCTCCTGGCTGCGCGTGACCGTGTCCCCCGCGCTCACCGCGCGATTATTCAGGTGCCCGTAGAGAGACCAGACCTTCGAGACCGTGTTCCCGGTCTCGCCGTTCCGGTCGGCGACCTTGAACGAAAAACCCCCGGGCGCGCTGTGCTCCACGAGGATGACGTTTCCCCACGCGCCGCCGAAGTCCGCGCTCACCCTCACCACCCCGTCGCCGATCGCGCGCGCCGGCTGTCCCTGGTCAGTAGAGCCGCCACCCGAGCCGTTCCAGTCCTCGCCCGGGTGCTCGATCGTGCTGCTGTAATTCGGCGCGAGGAAGTCGCCGTCGGGAAGAATGCCGAACCCGAGGTAGGAGTTTCCGCCGTAACTGTAGGCGCCGGGCAGGAACCGGGCGAAGTAACGCGTGTCCCGAACCACCCCCTCGACCGGGTCCTGGTCGCGGTCCGCCACCGGGAAATCGAATCCGACCACGGAGGCCGGGGCCGCGGCTTCGTCGCGGATTACCAGTATCCGGCCGTTGAAAAGCATGTAGACGTAGCCGTCCCTCGCGACGATATCCTGCAAATTGCCCAACCCGCCTGTGATCCCCTGGATCCCGATCTGACCGGCGAGCCGGGTGGCTGCCGGGTTTGAAACATCGATGACCTGGAGGAACGTGACGTCCTCCCCGGTTCCGGGGGGTCTGGCAGCCGAACCGATGTATGCCCGGTTCCCAGAGACACAGAGATGGCTGTTGCTGTAGGTCGGGCTGCTCCACGGCGTGAACTGGAGATAGGTCCCCTGCTGGTTGAAGTTCATGTCATAGATCGTAAGCCCGAAGCGGTTGTCCACGAGATACACATAGGGCGGCTGCACATGCATGTCGTAGGCGTAGGAGGCGTCCTCAGACCGAATCGGGTACGGCCTGACGCGGATGATGTCAGTGTCGGCGGGGGGCGGAGCCAGGAAGACGTTCTTGACGCCGAGCATGGTGTTGTAGAACCACCACTCGTAGCCCCCGCTCACATACGCCGGAGCGCCCCTCAGGTCATACACGTAGGAGGGGCTCTGGGGGTTGGAGATATTCCAGAGCGTGGCATAGGCGTAGGCGTAGTCGCCGGAGACACACATCTTCTTCTCGTACGGGTAGCCCGGGAAGTAACCCCCCGTCGCGCTGCTCCCCAGGAGAACCGGCTGGGCGGGGTTGGAGACGTCGAAGATCTTCAGGCCATGGTAGCTGATCGTGTACGCCTTCCAGTCGCGAACGATGATGCCGAACTCCCCGTCCCAGTCGCCCGGATACGAGCCGACAAGGCTTGGGTTGGCGGGGTCGCCGAGATCGAAGATCGACAGGCCCCCTGCGGCAAGATAGAGATAGTTCCCGTCCACGCAGCCGCTCGTCCACGACCCCGTCGAGGTGAAAGGCACACTGCCGGCCACCTGGGCGTTATACAGCTCTCCCGGATCATTCTCGGGGTTTCCGGGCGTGGGGGTGGGACAGGGGATTGTGTTGAAGTCCACCACGACCTGGCAGCTCCCCCACGGGCCCTCGCTGCCTGCCTTGTCCACCGCGCGCACGTACACGGTGTGGGTCCCCTCCCCCAGCGTCGGCGTCTGGAAGCTCGTCCACGTCGCCGTGCGGACGGTCTCGTCTCCGTCGATCTTGTACTCGTAGTGGTGTATCCCGCTCGGGCCGTTGTCGTTCACCGTGTAGCCCGAAACCGTCGGCATCGTGCTGCACGTCGGCCCCGCGGGGGACGGCGCGGGGCTCGTGACGGGCGGGGCGTCCCTGTCAATCTTGACGTATACCACCTCGCTCCCGTGCGAGGGGCCATTCCCGGCCTTGTCCACGGAGTATCCGTAGATGCGTGTGGAGGATGTCACGGTAAAAGGCTCCGTGTACGTCGTCCACGGCCCCGACGCGGAAGGTCCGTACTGGATGTAGTCGATCCCGTTTTCCTGGTGAATGCCCGAGTCGTCCGTCGCGGTGAGGGAGACCTCCACGTCGCCCCGGTACCAGCCCTCCCATCCGGTATCCCCCGACAGCGAGGGGTGGACGACAGGATTATAGGCGATCGAAATGCGGAACTGCGTGTACTCCTCACCCAGCCCGCCCCGCTGTGCCTTCGGCGAGACCTCCCAGCGCGGGTCCTCCATCATGCCGTCCGAGGTGTCGTGATTCCAAAAGTCGGGCATGTCGTTGTGCTCGTCGGGGTAGTTCACGATCGAGAAGTGCGTCCCCTCCTTGCCCCACACGTTTACCCCGTTCATCTCGTAGCAGCATTCCACCAAACCGTCGCACCGGATGTTCTCGAGGTCGCCGATCGTGCCGTCCCAGTCGAGCCCTTTCCAGTCAATCTGCCCGAAGACCGTGTACGTGAGGTTCGAGTTGTCGCGAAAATCCTCGGCGGTGGCGATGATCGCTGCGCGCTGGGCGGCCGTGATCGATGGATTGGTGTGGGCGCCGTAGTAGTACAGGTCCTCCCCGGTGGTGAAATCGCCGAATGAGTTCTCGCTCACCACGTCGAAAAGGCCCCCAACCTCGATGACGCGGTGGTTGCCCATGTCGGTGCGGTCGCCACTCGTGTACCCGTAATAGATCGCCGCATGGTCGTAGCCCGCGATGCTGTAGAGCCCGGTGAGGTTGTGGTAGACGGCGTCTCCGCGCTCCTGGCTCCCGATGATTTGACCGGACACAGGGGGAGCCGCTGTTCCCATTGCCGCGAGAATCAGGAGGATTGCCGGTCTCTTCATGGCTTCACCTCCCTGCGGGCATCCGCGCCGGGGGTCGCCCCCCCCGGTTTCCGGCTGATTCGTTCCCGGGCCTCCTTCGCCGCGCGCCGCACCTCCGGACGCCCGTCCTTCTCCAGCGCCTCGAGCTGCGGGAGGGTTTCCTTCATTTCCGCAAGGCCCGCCGCCCTGATCGCGTTCTCCAGGCGGGGGGATTGGGTGTCCGTCAACATGCGCGCGACCGTCGCCGAATTTCTCCGGAGGGCGTTTCCGCAGGAGTGCGTGTCGAAGCGCCCCGCGTGCGCCACGAGCGGCTCCACGACCTCCTCGCCCCCCATGGTCCCCAGAGCAAAGGCACTTGAGCCGTAAAGCGCGCGGTCGGTCGTGTTTTTCATGACCTCCGCGATGAGGGGGATGCTCTCCCTGTCTTTCAACTTCCCGAGCGAGCCCGCCGCCGTGCGCCGCACAAGGGACGGGGCATTCTCGTTCCGCACATGCTTCCGCAGCGCGGGAACGGCCTCCCCGGCATCCGCACTCCCCGCGGCGATGCAGGCCGCGGCAAGCAGGTCGCCGTCCTTCTCCTTCTCGATGAGCGCGGCGAGTTTTTTCCCGAACTCGCGCCGCCGGGCTTCCCGGATGAGCCCCTTCTCCTCGAATAGGGCGATCATCCCCGCTTCCACGGTAAGCGCCTTGGCGCGCACGAACGACGTATCGTTCTCCGCCCACGACACGACGTCGAGAAGCGTGAGGAGAGCGCGGGCGTCGCGGCTGTCCTTCACGATGCGCTTGTACTGCACAAGCGAGTCGAGCATGACCCAGCGGTATTTCGGATCCGCGTCGCGCGAGAGCACCGCCTCCCCGATCGCCCCGTAATCGGGGACGTTACCCCACTCCGCTCTGAGATCACCGATGCTCTGCACTATCCCCCGTTCATCCCCTCTCCGGCACGCGCCTTCAAGCGCGGAAAGATGCGTCTTCGCCGCCGACGGTGGCAGCGAATCCTTTGCCGCTTGCGGAGCGGCCCATACCGCCGCGCACAGACCGATGAATGCAGATGCCGCAATGGAAATCTGCCGTTTCATGCTCCCCCCTTGTCCGACCGTTCGAGATTTCAAAACAAAACCTTACGCCGGGTACCCAGTCCCCCGCGTACAAGCGAAGCATAATTCATGCCGTCGATGGGCAATTGAGAAAAATCCGTCGCTATTCCTAGTATGCGTAATACCAGTAGGTTAGATTGCTGAACTCCTGGATACAGTTCCACGGACGTTTCTCTGAGCGCGGATGGCTATTCAGAAAATGACAGGTGTTCAATTATTGAGCAACCTGCACGGACGGATTGACGGGGCGGACACCGCGCTGCGAGGCATGCCCCAAGGTTCGCCACTGGAGCCTTTCGCCCGCAGTGCGGTCCGCGCCACCGCATAATGTTTTCGT
The DNA here is from genome assembly GCA_037133055.1 of Chlamydiota bacterium. Classification (GTDB taxonomy): domain Bacteria; phylum Auribacterota; class Tritonobacteria; order UBA1439; family UBA1439; genus UBA1439. Next base: position 54,526 of record JBAXOY010000002.1, on the reverse strand, counting down.
AATGAGCTGCATCGGCCGGCCGCTCGTGTAGAACCGTCTTCCCGTCGGATACGATCATGACATACCCCTCCGGGATCGGCGCTTCCGGGCCTGCGCAAAATTGCATGAGATGCGGAGACACGCGTCCCCGCTCTCAAAAGAGACTGCAACTTCCACGTCACGCATCGGATCGTCCGGCTTTTTTCTGCGGATGCCATTCAGCCTACCCCACGACAAGGGGATGCGAATCAGCGCGAACGTGTCGAGGAGGGAGCCGGGATGGGAACGAGGGGGGCGGGAGCTGTGGAGATACTACGCGGTGTGCAGTTTTTGAAAGGCCGGAGCGACGAGCCGCTCTCCCGGATCACCGCCCGGGGGGGCGGCTCAGCCTGTACTCTCTCACCTTCTTGAGAAGGGTGTTCCTCGCGATGCGGAGGTCCCGCGCGGTCTTCGAGTAGTTCCAGTCGTGGAGTGTGAGCCGTTCCAGGACATAATCCCGTTCCACGTCCTTGAGCCCTCCCGCGCCGCCCCGCGCCCTAACGGCCTTCCCGGCGACGGATCGGATCTCCTGGGGGAGATCGGCGAGCTCGATCACCGACGTCTTCGACATGACCATGGCCCGCTCGACGGCATTTTTCAGCTCCCGCACGTTGCCGGGCCAGTCGTACCGGCTCAGGGCTTCGAACGCATCGTCGGACATACTCCTGGCCCTCGCCCTGTCGCCGCCTGTGTACGCCTTGACGAAATGCTCGATCAGAAGCGGGATGTCCTCCCTCCGATCCCGCAGGGAGGGGAGCATGATGGTGATGACGTTCAATCGGTGGTAGAGATCCTCGCGGATCTTCCCGGCCCGCACCAGCGCGCCGAAGTCCTGGTTCGTCGCGGCGATCACGCGGACATTGATCTTCACCGTTTCGTTGCTCCCGAGCCGGCGGACCTCCTGCTCCTGGAGCACGCGGAGGAGCCTGACCTGTGTCATGGGGGCCGTCGCCGAGATCTCGTCCAGGAATATCGTACCCCCGTCCGCCTCTTCGAACAGGCCTTTCTTCGAGTGCATCGCACCCGTGAACGCGCCCTTCGCGTGGCCGAACAGCTCGCTCTCGAGCAGCGTTTCGGGCAGCGCCCCGCAGTTGATGGGGATGAATGCCCGCTCCCTCCTGCTGCTCCCCCCGTGCAGGGCACGCGCCACGAGCTCCTTGCCCGTGCCGCTCTCCCCGATCAGGAGCGCCGTGGAATCCGTCTTCGCGACCTGGTCTACGGTGTCGAGCAGCGCGGCGATCGCCCGGCTCGTGCCGATGATGTGCTTGGACGAGAACCGGTCTCCCACCGCGTCTTTCAGGCGGCGCACCTCCTGCCTGAGGAAGCTGCGCTCGAGCGCGTTCCCGACCCGTATGAGGATGTCCTTGGACTCGATCGGCTTCGTCAGGTAGTCGCACCCTCCGATCTTGATCGCCTCGACCGCCGACTGGATGCTGCCGTAGGCGGTGAGGATGATGACCTCGGCGTCCGGGTGCTCCTTCTTCACGTGCCTCAGGAGATCGATCCCCCCCATCTCCGGCATGTTCAAATCCGTGATGACCAGGTCGTAGCAGGATGCGTCAAGCATGCCCAGCGCCTCGTTCGCGTCAGCCGCCTCGCTCACGGAATAGCCGTCCTTCTTCAGAAGGATCGACAGGGACGTCCGTATCGATTCCTCGTCGTCCACGATAAGGATCTTCTTCATGCCCTCCCCCATTTCGCACGCGGCAACGCGATGGTGAAACAGGTCCCCTTATTCCGTGCGCTTTCGCAGCGTATGGTCCCGTGGCGCCCCAGCACAATGCGCCGGACGATGGAAGCGCCGAGGCCTGTCTCCCCCCTTTTTACTCTTGAAAAATGGCTTGAAGATTTTCCCCGGATCCTTCTCCGGGATCCCGCTGCCCGTGTCCTCGATAAAGATCTCCGCCTTCGCGGCGGGCTTGTTGAATCGGGCGCGGACTTCTTCGGGGACGAGTTCATGATGATCGCACTCCGGACGTGTGCGTGCCGGACGGGCGCCGGGCACGTATTGTACACCAAATCGGCGCCCCGCTGCATGAAAAGGATGCCGCAGGGAGGCCGCATGGAAAAGATATTTGTCGCGGATCATTTCAACGGAAGGCATTCACTCGTGCGCGTCACGCCGCAGCCGGCGCGAAATCGGGCCTCTCCGCGGGCATCCGATCGAACCCGGCTGCCGCCCCTTCCCGGTCGCCGAGATTAAGAGAACGATCCCGAGGCTGAACCGCGCCTCGATCATCCCCGGGTCGAGTCGGGGCTGATGCGGGGTCGTACATCCTGCGGGGTGTTTTGCACTGGACGGGAGGGAATGAGGAAGTACAATAGGCGCAGGAGAAATGGGGCGATCGAAAAGATCGCGGCGATGTTCGTGGCGGAGCTCGACACGGCGCGCCGCGGGTGTGGGAGATGGGGATGGCGCGAAAAGACGCCCTGTCATTCTGGGCGCGGGTGGGGGCAATCGCGGCGCAGGACGCCGACGGCGCGCCCGTGTACCGCGCCGTGACGAGCGACACCACCTCGCGCAAGAAGGCGGAGGATGCGCTGCGGGAGCAGGCCGGAGAACCCCGTGCCCGCAACGACGAGCTGAGCCGCTTCAACCGGGTCGCCGTCGATCGCACCCTCCGCATGATCGAACTGAAGCGCGAAGTGAGCGATCTGCGCGGGAAGATTGGCGAACCGCCCCGCCACCGGCCCGCGGGGGGCGAGACGGCCCCGGCGACTTCGACGAAGGCTCACGAATGAATCAGTCGCCGGACCAACTTTTCTCCTCCGAGGATGACTATCGGCGTTATCTGGGCGGCCTGCTGGCCAACGACCGACACCAGTGCCGTGTGAGCTTCGAGCAATGGCTGGAGGCCAATGTCGAGCTTCGCACGCTCTATGAGGAGCTGGTGCAGCGCTCGCTCTACGAAATAGGCGATCTGTGGGAACGGGGACGGATTTCCGTGGCCACGGAGCACTTGGCCACTGCGATCACCGAGAGCCTGCTAAACCTTGCCTATCCCCGGCTCTTCGCGCAGCCGCACGTGGGAAAGTCGGCGATCGTCGCGTGCGTGGCCAACGAGCATCACCAGATCGGCGGAAAAATGGTAGCCGATCTCTTCGAGTTGCACGGCTGGCGCGGTTACTTCCTGGGCGCGAACACGACCGTGAGCGACGTGAAGGCGCTCATTGCGGAAAAGCGGCCGGACGTGGTTGCGCTTTCGGTGACCGTAGCCTTTGGTCTGGATACGCTCATCAGCGCCGCCGCTGAAATCCGGGCGGCCTTCCCGGACGTGCCGATTCTCGTCGGCGGGCAGGCGTTCCGCCGGGGCGGACGGGAGCGGGTCGCAGGCCTGCCCGGGGTGCGTTGCCTGACGTCCCTGAGCGAACTCGAGGCGTGGATAACGGGCGGCGGAAACCATGTTTGACGACCCCCGCATCGCCGAGGCTATGCGAACCTATGTGGTGGAGACCGCGCCCGTCCTGGCGCTCTACCTTGACGCCGACCATTGCGTGGCGGGCGCCAACGCCCTGGCGCGCCAGGTGCTGCGCGGCGAGGCCTTCGGGCGCCCGTTTGCTGAACAGATCGTGGATTTCACCCGCTCGCTCAATCTCCCTTCGCTCATCCGGCAGGGCAGCGCGGTTCATCGGCTCACGCTGAGCACCGTTTCCGGAATACCCGAGACCCTGTGCTTCCGATTCTTCCCATTGCCCGAGGGGACGCTCGCTCTCGGGAGTCTCGACTTCCAGGAACAGCGGAAACTGCGCGACGAGGCGCTGGGGCTGAACCGCGAGTTGAACAACCTTACCCGGCAGCTCCATCAGGCCAACGCGGAGCTGCGCGAACTGAACGAGCTCAAGAACCACTTTATCGGCATGGCGGCGCACGACCTCCGCAATCCCGTCGGGGTCATCATGATCTACAGCCAGTTGGTTCTTGACGCGGCCGGCGGCTGCCTCGGCGACGAGCAGCGGGGATTTCTTCGCGCCATTCTGGCCGCCGCCGCCGGCATGAAGCGGCTGATCGATAATTTTCTCGATGTGTCCGTAATCGAATCTGGACACCTGCGGCTGGAGCGGGCGCGAACCGATATGGCGGAGATCCTGTCGAGCGTTCTGCCGCTGGTCCGCCTGGTCGCCGCCAGGAAGAAGGTCGAATTGCTCGCGGAGGCGGAGGGCGATGCGCGCCCTCTGGTCGTGGACGTTGCCAAGGTCCGGCAGGTTTTAATCAACCTGTTGAGTAATGCCGTTGAACACTCCAACGCAGGCCAGCGCGTCTGGCTGGCGGCTCGCCGGGAAGCCTCGGAACTGGTCTTCTCCGTGCGTGACGAAGGGCCCGGCATCGCGTTCGAGGACCAAGAGCGGCTCTTTGCGCCTTTCGTGCGCGCCGGGACCCGCAAGACCGCCGGGGAACGCAGCGTGGGACTCGGCCTCTCCATCGCGTGGCTGGTCGTCGAGGCGCACGGCGGGCGCATTTGGGTGGAGAGCATCCCCGGCGCGGGCTCGACCTTTCTTTTCGCTTTGCCGGTCCAGGAACTACCTCTGACTGAGGAGTCAACACATCCATGAAGACAGGACTCTACGGACAGCAGCTAACCCTGATGGAAGAACTCAGGGCGGCGACTTTTCCGGTTCATGCCCGACTGCAAACCGCGCCTTTCTTCCATGCCCTCGTCGCGTGCCGATTGCCGCTGGAATCCTATGTGGGACAACTGCGGGCCTTGTCCGTTATACATGGGGAGATGGAGCAGGCGCTCGAACGCTGCCCTGACGAGCAGATTGCCTCCGTCTGGAACCAGGACATGCGCAAACTCCCCCGGCTTCAGCAAGACCTGCGGTATTTCGAACCGCGGGCCGTGGCTGACCTGAAGGAGGCGGCCGAGGCGGCGCTGAAAACCGCCGAGTGGCTCCGTTTCAGGTCTATGGAGCAGCCGCTGACCATTCTGGGCTGTGTGTATGTTTTGGAGGGATCCACGCTCGGCGCCGTTGTGTTGCAGCCGCTCTATGCCCGGGCTTTCCTGCTCGCGGGCGATGAAGGGTCGGCCTATCTGCACACTGATGTGGCCGCAGTGTATGTCCGGTGGGCGCAGTATCAGCAGCGCATGAACGCGCTTCGCCTCAGCGTCGAGGATCGCGACCAGATGACACAGGCGGCCAACGAGTTTTTGGCCCAGATCGAGGCGATCTTCCGGGCGCTGTACCCGTTCAAACCGGAGTCCAAGACCTTCCTTGCCACCTCCATCAATCCAGAGGCGGGGCGGCATCCGGTGCCGGCCGATGCCCGCGAGGTCCAGGCCTCCCTCCGGGCCGCCGATGTCTGCTGGCAGCGGTTTCCCTACTTTGAGCACCGTTATGGCGAGAGGGGGCGGCTCTTTGCCCGGAGCGACTCCGCCTGGCTGGCCACGCTCTACCACTACGAGCCGGCGCAGATCATCCAGCAGGTGCGGTGGCTGGGCCGTATCCTCGCGGGCCGCGGCATGCCGACCTTCCTGTTGCAGGTCCAGTTGGAGATCCTGGCAGAGGAACTGGCCGCCGCCATCCCCGAGAAAAAGTCCGAATACAAAAAACTGTCGCAGGCCGCCGCCGAACTAGGCGAGACGCGGCGCACACATCTGGCCGATGACCAACTCCAGGCGTTCGCCGCCGGGTTCGATCATGCCGTGGGGCCGGAGTGGAGCGCGCGGTTTCCCCAGACCGGGGCCTTGCTCATCTGCGCCGTCGCCGACGAGTTGGAGGGGAGCGAAGGCGCGGTCGAGAGCCTTCGGCCATGGATGACGGATCCTGCCCGTTTTCCCGACAAGTGGATTGCCGCTGTTGCAGCAACCCTGGCCCAGGCCCGCACGCAGGCCCGAAGCACCGCACGCGCGATGGTGAATCACCCCTTACATGAGACGAATAAATGAACCATGCCGGAGATTACAGATCACGCCCGTTGGTTCGGCAGGAACGTGAATGCCGGGCATCTAGTCCCTGCTGAATTTTGCCTGCGCTTCTTTCTCCAGATCGAGGTACTGCGCCTTTTCGACGGTGACCCCGACGCCCATGATCTTCCCGCCCTTGAACCTCCCCGGCGACGCATATTCCTTGCTCACCGCATCGGCGCTGTCATACCCGACACAGAGGCCGTCGCCGCACAGGCTGAAGGCGCCCGCCTGCGTCCTCATGGGGCCTTCCGCGACCACCTTGTCGTTTACATAGAGTTTGGTTGCGCCCAGAGACTCATGATATTTGCCCGCGCCCTCCCGGTTGAACTCCATACCGAGAGTATATTTGCCGGGCTTAAGCTCGGGCGAGACGAATTGCTGCTCCGGCTTGATGCCGAGGAAGTTGTAGACATAGTGCAGTTTCTTGTCCTTGATGAAGAGCGTGTGGCCGCCGAAACGCGAACCATGGGCGAAGATAACCCCCGAGCAATCCGGATCGGTGATCTCCACATCGGCGAGTATCTTATACGACCTGCCGATTATGCTTACGGCAACAGCTTCCGGCACCGGAGAAGTATCGGGATAGTACACATATCTTTCGCGCGGCCGTTCTTGAGTGGGCCGTTCAGTACTCAGTATCTCCAAAGTGGTTCGGTCATCGAGCGGAAGGACCAGGTTTTTTCCCGCCTCCTCGAACCAGGCTTTGATGAGCGCCTCGATCTTCCCGGGATGCGCGTTGGCCAGGTCCTTGGACTCGGAGCGGTCGGTGTCCACGTGGTAGAGCTGCCACTGGTCCTTGTCGAAATGCCCCTTGCTGGTCAGCGGGGCGTGGACGGCGGCGGCCTTCCAGCCGCCCTCCCAGATCCCGCGGGTTCCGAGCATGGCGTAATATTGACGCTTCTTCGTCGTCGGATCGTCGGGCTTCGCATCAAAGGTGTAGCGCATCGAGACGCCGGAGAGAGGGAACTGCTCGACGCCCCGATAGACCTTCGGCATCTCCAGTCCGCACACGTCCAGAATCGTCGGCACTATGTCCGTGGAATGGTGATACTGGTTCCGTATCTCGCCGCGCGCCTTGATGCCCTTGGGCCACGAGATGACCAGGGGGTCGCAGGTGCCGCCCGCATATTGCGAGTACCGCTTGAACATCTGGAACGGCGTCGAAAACGCGGCGGCCCATCCGGTCGGAAAGTGCTCGTACGTGTCCGGTCCTCCCAGGGCATTCAGATATTTCATGTTCTCGGAGAGATCATCCGGGTAACCGTTGAAGAACTTGTTCTCGTTGACCGAGCCGTTGGGGGTTCCCTCGCCGGACGTGCCGTTATCGGCGGCATAGAAAATTATGGTGTTCTCGATCTGTTTGCTCTTCTCCAGGTAATCGATGAGACGGCCAATCTGGGCATCCGTGTACTCCGAGAATCCCGCGAAGACTTCCGCCATCCGCGAGAACAATTTCTTTTCGTCGGCGTTGAGCGAGCCCCAGGGGCGCACGAAGTCCGCCGTATTCGCCACTTCCCCCGGCAGAGGATTAAGCGGCGTGAGTTGGGTGCCCTTCGGCATGATACCCTTGGCGATCATGCGCTCAAGCACCCATGTGCGATACGCTTCATAGCCGTCATCGAACTTGCCCTTGTACTTATCGATGTATTCCTGCGGGCTCTGGTGAGGCGCGTGGTTTGCTCCCGGACAGAACCACATGAACCATGGTTTCGACGGATTGCTGGACTTCTGGTCGCGGATCATCGCGATCGCCTTGTCTGCAAGGTCTTTTGAGAGGTGGTAGCCATCCTCGGGGCCATACGGCGGCTCGACGAACCGGTTGTCCTCGACAAGGTCCGGATACCATTGGCTGGTTTCACCGCCCAGGAAACCGTAAAAACGGTCGAAGCCCATCTGGAGCGGCCATTCCCTGCGGCTCCCGCCCGAACCGATATCCTGCACGGGCACGTTGTGGTCCTTGCCAAGCCAGAAGGTGCTCCAGCCGTTGTCCTGAAGGATCTCTCCGATCGTGGCGCATTCTTCCGGAATGCGGCCGCACGCACCGGGGAATCCGTTGGACCCCTCCGTGATGGAGGCCATGCCGTTGAGGTGATGGTTGCGCCCGGTCAGGATCGTTGACCGGGTCGGCGAGCAAAGCGCGCACGTGTGCCATTGCGTGTACGTCAGACCGTTCGCGGCCAGTTTGTCCATCGTCGGCATATTGATCCTGCCGCCGTAGGACGACCACGCGGCAAGACCGGTGTCATCGTAAAGGATGATCAGGGCGTTCGGCGCCCCTTCGGGCGCTTTTTTTTGCATGTAGGGCGCCCAGTCCGCCACCGAATCGCGCACATCCAGCTTGATAACGCCCTTAAAGGCGTTCTCATAGTCGGATATGGTCTTTTCTTTTGCAGACGCGGCGGTGGCCCCCGAACCGCTCACCAGAAGACTCATGACAGATGCGGAGGCCGTTAACCACAATCCTTTGCCTTCTTTCACGACTCTCATCCTCAATCCTCCTTTTAGAGAATTATGGACAGATACCTGTTTTCTTTTTCCTGCGTCACCCTAGTAAATGTCTGACGGCTTCCGATCAGGGCGGGGGCCCGGCCTCGGGTCAGGGGTGTTTCTTCTCCTCCGCGGCGCCGGCCTGTATCCCGGGGACATAGACCCTGTCGACGACCCCCTTCAGCCGAATGCAGGGCATGGGTGAAATCCTCAACGCCAGCCGAAGCGGTACCCGCCCATCACGCCGTACGGCAGCGCCAGATCCTCCAGGTACCCCGCGGGCCTTGTCGCAACGTGCGCTTGAAAATTGATCCTCAGATCGACCGGCGCGAGCCCCTTCATGGCCCGGTACGACTCGTATTCAAACACAGCGAATCCCAGGAGCGGGCCGCTCGTGGAGTCCAAACTGCACCGGACCTCGCCGACGGCGGAACAGAGGGCCTCCCACCCCTCCTGCCAGGAGGTGGTGTCATCGTCGCCGGAATTCTTTGTTTTTATCCCTGCCAGGATGCTGTCGTCCTCCCCTGCATACGCCAGCTCGTCTTGAAGGTAGTCCACGATGTCCGCAGGATCGTCGTCATAGGACATCAGGATCAGGAAATCCATGAAGCGGAGGAAATCGGACGGATACCCGACGGATTCGCCGTTCACGGTCAGCCACGAGCGAAGGGCACCGTTTTTCATGTAGTGTGCGTACAGCGCGGAGGAGAGCGGGAGATCGAGTGCCGAATCCGTCAGCTCTTCATGGATTGCCTCCATGACGGAGAGGAGCTCCCGGACAAGCCCGAACCTGTTGGATTCGGTATCCCATTCGTCGGTGCTCTCGGGCTCGATATCGAGGGTGAGGCCGTCGAATTTCGACTGCGCGGGGGAGGCGTTGTGAAAGGCGATGATCTCCTGCGTCCGTGTACGCGCGAGAGCGATGTTGTCGAGGATTGTCGCGTCCTGGAGATACATCGCGTGGACATAAATATTTTCGCCATGCATGGCTTCGATGAAATCCCTGACTATGCGGGCGTAATCGGTTTCCGCAAGGTGGAGCATGCTGACGCTGAGAAAAACAGCCCCGATGTTTTCGGCGTCCCGCATCTGCGCCGCCAGGGCGGGGTACGATCCGTCGTAGGCGTAGAGCGTGCTCGTGTAGAAGTAGACCGACAGTGCATCCCGGTCAATGAAATGCGTGTCGCCCGGAGAGGCATATGCCGGAGAGAGGGCGGCAATCGCGGAACACAGAACGGAACCGAGGATACGCCGGATGTACATGGCGCCATTATACACGATACTGGAAACGGGGTCGAACAGTGCATGTGCCCTGAGTCAAGAGTCGCATCCGGTCACGCAGTTTGCGACCCTCTTTTGTGTGGTGAAGGGACTGTATCTGCTGAATAGACGTTATTACGCCTGGTCCGTACTCCACAATCTACCGATACTCCCGTTTATACACCCTTCGTGCTTTTTTTGAATATCTATCGCTTATGCTTTTATCCCAAATGCGAATTTGCGTTACCTTTTGCGATACCTTGTCCACATTGAATTGCATCTGACATGTCGGCCTCTTATCGTAAATCATCATGACTTCTCCGTGATAATCTTTGCCATGTTTCTGTATTACATCTGCTTTTGTCGATCCTATATGTATACCCATCAACATTCCCCCATATCGTTCTTTTGCTTCTATTTTCCATATCCGATCCCTCACTATGTGAAAAGTCAGACCTTTTGAAGGATAAGGGTAAGATTGCAGCCCAAAAAATTCTTTCCGTTCTCCTTCCAACGCCCCCATTGGTGATAGGCCTTTCCTTTTCGGCTCTCCCATCAAGTCGATTGCCTTTGTAATGGGGTCCCCAATTTTTATTCCGAGTTCATTTTCCGGGATGGATATCTCTCGTGGTTCAATATCGGACGGCGCTGCTGGCCATTCCTTCCTACAATAAGGACACACCCCGGTCTTATGCCGCATGGATTCAGAAAAGATTTTGCCGCAACTCCAGCATCTAAGATTGTCGCTCACAACCAATTCTGCATCTATCGCATCGACATAATTTGGTGATACAACGCGCTGCAAATCTTCTATCGAGGCATAAGGGCCATGCGTGTCTCTATAACCTATGATCAGGCGTGCCCTCTCGGGTTTGATCTTAACTACACTGACTAATTCATCATACGTAACGGTATTAATATCTAGTTTCTCGATTCCATGGCATATCTGAGCACCGTGTGCATAAACGCAAACACACAGAAGGACTTCCACAATATGCCTTCGATCTTTAGCATGTGGAAATGGTATGGATGCCCCTTGGATCGTGTTCATATGTGCCTCTTCGGCTTCCACTTCCGTGCTATCCGCTGCGCCTCTTCAATTTGTTCCTTGGGCATAACTACTTCCACTATGGTCTCACGGCTGGCAGTCCCGGCAGGGCTTCTTGCCTGCGGCGAGTGCATCTTCTCTGGTTTTGTAGATGACCAAGGCGCTTGGTTTGGTCCTGTTCAGCCGCGCGCAGTCGTCGCGGTGGAACGTCGGCCCGATCGTGTTGGACCAGTATTGTCCCACCGGCACCTTCCTAGACGCCGATCCCGCCCGCAAATCGTGAGATGCGGGCGCCTTGGGCACCCCGGCCAGAAGGCACGCTTCTTCCTCGGCCAGCCGCAGTAGCCCCCCTTCATTGCACTTGCAACTGTCAATGACTTCATTTTCAACCACGGCTGACTCAACATCAATAAGTTGCAGACTGATTTGATAAAGGCTGCCCATCTTTGCAACCCTGCCTGCAACCATCTTTTTCACGCCGACTATCTTCCCTACTTGAACTATGCACGCCAGTTCATCGCATCTGCCCGATTGTTGAAAGTCCTGCTCTTTGAGCATAGATTCCATTGAACTTCGGGTTGTAATGCGGTACTTCCCCGTCTTGGAAAGTGCATAACGGACACGGTCACTGATGCCTATTCTAACCCCCGCATCCATACCCTCGTGTGTTTCTAGGTCAAGTACTGCGAGTGGGGCTTTATCCATTACGGCGGGGGGGGTAGATTCCGGGGGAGCAGCAACCTGTTCCTTTTGCGGGGCGGCTGGGGCATTGGCTATATATACCACGCTACCCAACAATGAAATGAATACGAACCACCTCATCATTGCCCTCCTCCTCTGAGGGATATTCTATCTCCCCTGATGGGTGCTTTGTCCCATACAAGGACTAACCCTGCCCGTCAGGTTGCTTCCCGATCCGAGCAGGGTCATACGAGTCCCTCTGATGTGCGTTACTTCGCTCTGCGCCGCCACTCTTTCCATTGCCGGAGTTCAATTGACCTGCCCCCACTATATGTGCCACCTTCTATGTTAGCCTCCGCCCGCCTATGGGACTCTCATCATAACCTGTCCAGTGAATGGGGGCAGGCATCAGGCGAGATTGCCACTTAGCATCCATACCATCTCTAACAGCTTGGAAGAATTCGAGACACTGTACCTGCTCGATCTTGCCGTTCCCCGGCCATAAAACGTCGTCCCGCGGCTCCCTCAGGGCTCGCGATCAGCGGACTTTGATCGCGCGGACCTCTGCGGCGCGCTCGTCGACCGGGATCGTGGGCAATTCGCCCTTGGTCTTGACCGGCAGACTGCGGAGGTGATCCATGATCGCCTGCCATTCCTTGATCTCCTGGACAGCGGCTTTCCCCGCCCCCGTGGCGACACTGCTCTTGTCCACCGTGCCCGGCGGCGGCATCAGTTGGGCCGTGCTGCGACGAGGGTCGTCGAGTGCCTCGACCCTCGATGTGAGGGGATGGCCCTCCTTGTTCTTGGGGACAAGAGGCAGTTCGCCCTTGCTGTACTTGGGGATACCCACGAGGATCGTGCCGAGCATCAGGGGGCACGTGAGGCTGTACAACCGCTCGTCCTTCCCGGTGATGTCGATCGCCTTGTAGCCGCGATCGAGGTCGCCCATCTCGATGGCCGTCACGACGTCGAACCTCGGGCGCGACGGGTCGTAGCGGAACCTCATGCCGGAAGCTCGGGGGAAATACTCGCCGGGGTGGGCCGGGTTGTCCACGAGAAAATACTCGAGCAGATTCTTCAGTTCCAGGCCGGTGAAGTAGCCGGTCACGAGAGCACTCCCGGCCGTGGTATCCACGACACCGGCGCCGAGGGGCGCCACGGCGAACACGTCGTAGACGGTTTGCACGCCCGATTTCCCCCGCGTAAAACCGGCGCGCATCAGCCCGTTGACGGAGAATCCGATATCCGCTTTCGTGGCCTTTCTGAAGGCGTCGGTGCAGAGGTTGGCGAGGAGGGTGCCGGCCGCGATGTCGGTGAACGTGTTGGGCAGGTCTCGCGGCGCCACCGCCAGCGGCTGATCGATGCGATAACCCCGGGACGCGAACACGATTTCGGTGACCGATTTCTTGAACTTGTCAATCTCGTCGGCGATGGCCCGGTCGCCGGAAATGGTGTCGTCGATCGGGTGGAGCCGGTACGACTCGACCGTCAGTTTGTCCCCGTCCAATGTGATCGCCAATTCACCGAGGTTCTTGCTTTCCTTCCCGGTCTGGACCACTGGAGTGCGTCCGTTGACGATGATCGCCTCTCGCAGCTCGGTGTGGCTGTGGCCGCCGATCACCACGTCGATGCCCGGCACGGCCTTGGCCAGGCGCACGTCGTCGCCGTCGGTAATGCTTCCGTCCTTCCCTTTCTCCAGGCCGCCGTGGCTGAGACAGATGACCGCATCCACCTTCTCCGTTTCGCGCAGGACCTTCACCATCTCCCTGGCGGTCTCGATGGCGTCGGAGAACGTCGCCGCACCCGCGCCAGCGGTGTAAAACTGGGCCTCTTTACCGAGCACGCCGAAGATACCGAAACGCATTCCGCCGCGTTCGATCACGACGTATCGGCGGATCACCCCCTCCTTGGCCAGGCGCTGGAGATCGGCCAGCGTAGCGTCGTCCTTCGAGAAGTTGGTATTCGAAGCGACCACCGCCGGAATCCGGCCAGCCTTGGCGGCCACGCCGATTGACTTGCCCAGGCCGTCAGGTCCAAGGTCATATTCATGGTTGCCGAAGGTGGTCGCATCGTAACCCATGCGGGACATGAGCTGCAGTTCACCGCCGGTCTCGCGAGTCGCGGCGCCGAACGCGGTCCCCATGCTGTAGTCGCCCGCGTCAAGCACCAACACGGGACCCTGATCTTTGCGCGCCTCCTTCCTCTTCGCGATCAAGCCGGCCAGACGCGCGTACCCGCCCCGGGTCGCGTCGTCGTTGAGTGTGAACGGCGTGTAGTCCGCGGCCGGCCCCATGCCGATGAAACTCGAGTGCATGTCGTTGGTGTGCAGGATGGTAAAGGTCATTTTTCCCCTGCCCGCTGCCGCGGACAGTCCTCCGTGCAGAAGCACCGTTACGCCGACCGCCGCCGCGACGGCCATGAACGTGATGCGTGAAAGTGTTTCGCATTTCATGGAGCGCCGGTCCTTTTCATTTTCTGATGCCGATTCTTTGTGCTGAAGCCTTTCCCTGTTGCTCCATTTTGGTTTGTACCGTGGATTTCCCCGGCGGACCCGATGTCCGCCGGGGAAATCATCTTCGTCCATCATGCCCGGGCGCAACTCAATGGTCTTTACTGCTCGATGCTTCCTGCAATTGCCGCAGCACCGCGTCCAGGTTGAACGAGGCCGGCTTCTGGCGCGGGGGGAACTTCTTGAACGCCTCTATCTGCTGGGCCACAATCGCCTGCATCCCGTAAATCAAGAAAGCGTGGTCGAAGATCCAGTCCCAGTAGGTGTTCGAATTCTCATCGGCCCGCTCGAACGGGTCACGGCGCAGATTGAACATCTTGGGCACCCGCAGGTGAACAAAGGGCTCCGCCCAGCACATCATCTGCTTCGCCCGCTGTTCCAGCAATACCACCTTCCAATCGCGCATCCGAATCGCCATGATGTCTCCGTCATCGCTGATGTAGAAGAAGAAACTGCGCGGGCTTTCCTTGGCCTCACCCGTCAGGTACGGCAGCATGTTGACCCCATCAATATGGACCTTGAATGTCTTGGCTCCGGCCTTGTGGCCTTTGAGGAGTTTTCCATTGATGTCCGGTTCTCCGGCGGCTGCCAGGAGCGTCGGAAGCCAGTCCTGGTGGGAGACGATGCCGTTGAGGACGGTGCCCGCCTTGAACTTCCCGGGCCAGCGCACAAACGCCGGCACGCGCCAGCCGCCCTCCCAGTTGGTGTTCTTCTCGGACCGGAACGGAGTGATGCCGGCATCCGGCCAGCTATTGTAGTGCGGGCCGTTGTCGGTGGAGTACATGACGATGGTGTCCTTGGCGATGCCAAGCTGGTCGAGCTTGTTCAACATCTCGCCGATGTGCTCGTCGTGGGCGACCATCACGTCGTTGTAGTCCCCCTGGCCGCCGCTCTTGCCCTTGTGCTTGTCGGCGCAGTGGGTCCGGAAATGCATGGCCGTGGTGTTGTACCAGAGGAAGAACGGTTTCCCTTCCTTGTGGCTCTTGTCGATGAAGGCGAGGGCGTGTTCCGTCGTCTCGTCATCGATGGTTTCCATGCGCTTCTTCGTCAGTGGCCCGGTGTTCTCGATCTTCTGGCCGCCCTTGCCGTCAGCCCAGCAGTGCAGGACGCCGCGCGGGCCAAATTGTTTCCTGAACTCCGGGTTCTTCGGGTAATCGGGGAGCTCCGGTTCTTCCTCGGCATTCAGATGATAGAGGTTGCCGAAAAACTCGTCGAACCCGTGCATCGTCGGCAGAAATTTGTCCTTGTCGCCGAGATGGTTTTTCCCGAACTGACCCGTGGCGTACCCCAAGGGTTTGAGCAATTCCGCGATGGTCGGGTCCTCCGCCGGCATGCCGACATCTGCTCCGGGCATCCCGACCTTGGTCAAGCCCGTGCGGATCGGGTTCTGGCCGGTGATAAACGCGGCGCGGCCTGCGGTGCAGCTCTGCTGGCCGTAGTAGTCGGTGAAGGCGACGCCTTCGTTGCCGATGCGGTCGATGTTCGGAGTCCGGTAGCCCATCTGCCCCCGGCTGTTGTAACTGATATTCCACCAGCCGATATCATCGCCCCAGAGAATAAGGATATTGGGTTTTTTAGGCGCCATACATTCCCTCCTTTTTATTGCGAATCAATGGTCACTCTTGCTTCCCGCCCCGCAGAGACACAACTCGTTTCGGCCCGGTTTCATTCATGCATTTTCGCCTCCTTCCGTCTCCATTATCTTCATGACTTCCCCGGCCAGCCGGCCTCTGCGCATCAGTCCAGCCATGATCTTCATGGGATGATCAGCGTGTTCGAAAAATGCCTTGTAACCTTCGCAGAGGTAGTTAAGCCCCGGCTCTCCATCCGGCGTCCGGATGAAGCGGTTCTTGGGACACTCGCCGTTGCAGATGTGCACGACGTCACACTGCCGGCAATGCCGGGGAAGCGTATCGCGTTTGTCCCGTCCGAATTTCCGCTGCTTCTCGGAGGCCACGAGTTCGATCATGGGGGTCTTCAGGATGTTTCCCAGGAAGTACTTCGGCTCGACGAAGTGGTCGCAGGAATACAGATCGCCATTGCGTTCCAGAGCCGTGCCCAGGCCGCACGTAGGGCCGAAGATGCAGACGGTCCCGGCCATGTTCAGCCACCCTGCCAGTGCTCCGTCGAAGTTCAAAACGAACGTCCGGCCCACGTCCCTTTTCACCCACTCATCGAAGATTTCGATCAGGAACCGGCCCCACTGTTCGGGAAGGATCGAGCGGTCCGTAACCCTGTTTCCTTCCTGGAAGCAGGTCTTCCCGTTCTCGTTTATCCGCTCCACGATGGGGATGAACTGGATATACTTCACGATGAGTTCATCCCGGAAGAATCGGTACACCTCTGCCGGATGGTCGGCATTCTTTCTGTTGACCGCGCAGAGGATGTTGAATTCCACGTGATGTTTCCGGAGCAACCGGACGGCCTTCATCACCCGGTCGAAGGTTCCATGTCCTCCCTTGTCCTTCCGGTAGGTGTCGTGAAGTTCTTTGGGACCGTCCAGACTCAGGCCGATCAGGAAGTCGTTCTCATGAAAGAATTGGCCCCACTCGTCGTCAAGAAGGATGCCGTTGGTTTGGAGGGTGTTTTCGACCCGGGTGCGGGGCTTTTGATGCTTCTTTTGAAGTTCCACGGACCGCCGGAAGAAATCGAGCCCCATCAAGGTCGGTTCGCCCCCCTGCCATGCGACGGTGACTCGGGGAACCTGGTGGGCATCCAAAAGCTGCGTGATATAGGCTTCATGCACGTCATCCGGCATCCGGAAATCGCTGCCCGGGTAGAGCTCCTCCTTCTTCAGGAAGAAGCAGTACGCGCAGTCAAGATTGCAGCGCGCGCCTGTCGGCTTGGCCATCACATGAAACGCAAGAGGCATCGAGTGTTCAGGCATGATCCGCTTCATTGTTTTTCATGGTTAACCGCCGCACGAGGCGATTCACCGGGCCGCGCAGCACCACATACGGCACGATCGCCAGAATACACGCCACGATGAGTATTTCTCCCGGATAGATCCAATGCTGAACTTTTAACTGATAGACGATATCAAGCGCGACCGCGAGGATAAATATCTTGCCCACACTCTTCCAACCGTCGCGCAGAAGTCCTTTGCGATGCCCCGGATGGAAAACCAGCGCCCAGAAATATGCGGGCTTCCCGGCCCTTGCGTCTTTACACCCGTCAACGATCGCAAAGAAAACCGCCATCAGCGGCTGCACGATAAACCGGAAATGGAGCGGTCCGTCCATCCGGCCAAAAAGATTCTCAACAATCCTCTGCCAGTGATCCGCCATAGGCTCATCCTGTTTTGGTTATGGCGATCTGCCAGGGCCAACAGCCTTCGATCTCCCCCCGCCGATTAAAAGACCTCTCTGTGAATAATCATGGTGACCAGCATGAATAATCCCAAAAGGGATGCGCACACACCCATAAAAAAAGCAAAACTCCACGGTGTGCGATCGCATCGGCTCCCCAATCGCTTGAACAGCCAATAATACTCGATAAGGCCCACGAGCGTACACACCGTGCCCAAACCGATCAGAACAAGGCCCAAATGCCGGGGGCCTTGCGCCTTGAAGGTGTCCCCCGAAAGGCCTTGTCTCACATACAGAAGGAATTTGTAGATGGCAAAACCAAAGCCCTGCATGGATAGACCGGTGCGAATCCAGGCCATCAAAGACCGATCGGCCGCCATGATGGTTCTCTCGACCGCAAGATCCGTGCGCTCTTTTGCCATAGTGGTTCTCTCGACCGCAAGATCGGTACTCTCACTTGCCATAGAATTAGCCGCCTTTGGTTGATCGTGTGCCATTATCTCCTCCTCCTTTACGGTCCCGGCGGTTGTCAGGCTGTCGAAGGCCGGGACGAAATCACAGAGCGCCGCAGCCTCATTTCACCCGTTCCTTCAGTTTCTCCTGGAGGTTGATCATGGGTTGTTGGCTGACTTTGATCGCGCCCTTCTCGGTCCGGTCGAGATCCGCAATCAGCAGAATTACCGCCGAAAAGGATAGGGAGAGCACAAGGCTGAGATGCCAGTTGCCCTGGCCGGATTCACCGAAATGGTATCCCACAGCCACCATGGAGAGTATCGTGACTCCCCAGAGCGCAATCCAGATAGCCGTTGGAATGCGATAAAAAGCTACGACCACGCGCTCCGTGTGCAGATCGATCATCTCGTTGAGAGAGTCCACGAAGAGCGACACGATGTCCGGGTTCTTGAGATTCGCATCCGCAAGGGCTTCCGCGTGAGGCCACAGTTGATCGAGCAGTCTTTCCGACTCCTTGATGAACTGCGGGACGCGCTCCGGGTGCCGGCCCACATTCGCCCGCGTGTCCGCGTACTGTGTAAGAAGCGTGCGGACCTCGGTGCGATGGGGCTCCGGGATCAACCCGGCCCGCAGGAATGTTGTATCGATGGCGTTGACTTCATTGACCAACAGCTGCTTCCTGGCATCAAAGCGGGATGCGGTTATCCCGAATGTGAACGCCAGCATGAACGCGAGCAGGCCCAGCGTGGCGCCGACCGCCGCGCCGATCGGCGAGTCCTGCTCCTCTCCCACACGCTTTCGCCTGGAATGACCAATATGAATCCCGCATTGGATAGAGAGCAGGACCACGGCGACCGAACACCCGTAGATACCCCAGAGGGGGACTACTTCGAGCAGCTTACCGATATCCATTATGTTCCTTTCTGTATGCCGGGGTAATGGATTTCTGAATTTACTTCGCCTGCTTTCCCCCTCTGCGGCCCCCCCCTGCCGCCTCAGGCCCTCGCTCAAATAGGGACCCCACTATTTCCATGGAATCCCGCCGCTTCGCTCTTCCTGCAACCGTTCTCTTTCAGCGTTCTTATTCATCAGGCTTCTTAAACCCCGGGCGCAGATGGGGTGTTAGATAGATTCCGTGTAAGATACCATAAAACGGATATATTCATGGATGGTATAAAGAACTGCTTTCACCTTGTTTAATCTAGATCACCAAATCAGGGCGAGCCCCCGATTATTGTCTGACACTTGATCTGATCCACGAAAATAGTGCCGGTTGCAGTTAGATGGCAGATCACATCTGCCATCGAGCGGTTGGCTAGGTCGTGAGTTCTACGTAGTGGTTGGATATGGTGGGATCGATTCAGAATGACCCCTCCCCCGCTTATCGTACCACTAGCATTCTTTCTCTCTCGCAGATAGTTACACCGCTCCGCGGGTCACATCAGTCTAGGTCATTGGTTCTGCGAAGGGGCCGGATTTGTACCCGATGCGGACAAAGTCCCTCTCCGTACGGCGCGCCGGCTGTACGCGGGGGGGGAGACAGGGTGCCAGAGACATGCAGCGGGTGGGGCCGATGGCGTGAGGTGCGTTCAGATTTTCACCGCAGCCGCGTCACCGGGGTCGCCCTTGCCCATCCGCACGACAACCTTGTGCCTGATCGACAGTTCCTCCAGCGGGATGAGAGATCCTTCCAGGCGCCGGCCATCCATCTCCACCCACGCCACACCGCGGCGTGCCCCCTCGGGGTTTTCGACGGCAATATCGTAGAGCGCCTCGCCCCGGCGATAGCGGATGCCGAACTGCTTCCAGCCTGGAGGGATGACCGGATCGATGAGGAGCCCCTTGCCGGAAATCTTCATGCCGAGCACCTCCTCGATCCAGATGCGATACATCCAGGCCGCGGAACCGGTATACCAGGTCCAGCCGCCCTGACCGACCCGTTCCGGCAGGCGATAGACGTCGCCGGCGGTCACGTACGGCTCGACCCTGTAGCGTTTCACGGCTTCCGGGTCGCGCGCACGC
The DNA here is from genome assembly GCA_037133055.1 of Chlamydiota bacterium. Lineage (GTDB taxonomy): Bacteria > Auribacterota > Tritonobacteria > UBA1439 > UBA1439 > UBA1439. The sequence continues at coordinate 34,834 of JBAXOY010000002.1, read as the reverse complement.
TCGATCGGGTTGATCATCCGCAGCAGCGAAACCGCCCGGTCCCCGTCGCCCCGCCGGCAGAGTGCCATTGCCAGCCATAACGCGGCATGTGTGTACTGGCCTCCGTTCTCCCGGACGCCGGGGGGATACCCCTTGATGTAGCCCGGGTTCTTCTCTGTTCTGTCGAACGGCGGCGCGAGCAGCAGTACAAGATTTTCTTCCTTGAGCACCAGCTGCTCAAGTGCGGACTCGACCGCCCGCGCCGCCCGCTCGGGGTCGGCAGCGCCGCTGAGCACCGCCCATGACTGGGGCAGTGAGTCGATGCGGGCCTCCTCGCTCGCCGCCGAACCGAGCGGCGTGCCATCGTCATAAAAGGCCCGGAGGTACCATCCCCCGTCCCAGGCATGTCGCTCGACGGCCTCGGCAAGCGTTCGGGCCTTCTCGCGGCATGCGGCCGCATGCTCCGGGCTGCCGTGCAGCTCCGCCATCCCGGCCCACGCATTGAGCACATCTATGAGAAACCATGCCAGCCAGACGCTCTCTCCGATCCCCTTGATGCCCACCCGGTTCATGCCGTCGTTCCAATCACCGCTGCCGATCAAGGGCAGACCGTGAGGCCCTGAACTTGCTCCGCGAACAATCGCCCGGCGGCAGTGCTCGTAGAGCGTGGCGCTGTCCATGGACTCGTGCGGAGTCATAAAGACCTCATGCTCTTTTTCATCTAGCACCCGGTCCTCGATGAAAGGGATGCGCTCGTTCAGGATTCCCGCATCGCCCGTGAAACGAACATAACGGGCCACCACGTACGGCAGCCAGAGCATGTCATCGGAACAGCGTGTCCGTATGCCCGCGCCGGACGGCGGCTGCCACCAGTGCTGAACGTCTCCCTCGCTGAACTGGCGGCCCGCCGCGAGCAGTATGTGCCGCCGGGCGATGTCAGGCTCCGCGTATACCATTGCCGTCACGTCCTGGAGCTGGTCGCGGAATCCGAACGCCCCGCTCGACTGGTAGAACCCGGTCCGTCCCCAGATCCTCGAGCTCAGCGTCTGGTACGGCAGCCAGCGATTCAACAGGATATCCGCCGACTTCTCCGGGGTGCTGACCTGGATGGTTCCCGACAGCCGGTCCCACCATGCGATCGTGCGCTTCAGGGATTCCTCCACTTCGGCGGGATCGCGGTATTTCCGGACCAGGCGACCGACCTCTTCGATCGAGCCTGCCTGTCCGAGCAGGCAGGTCACCTCCGCGTTTTCCCCCGGCGGCAGATTCAGCGCCACCTGCACGGCGGCGCACGGGTCGAGCCCCGGCCAGACGCGGCTCGCCAGGCGGGTGCGCTTCATGGCGGCGGGCGCGGCCAAGGTCCCGTTGCGCCCGAGGAAGCCGGTGCGGTCGGCGGTATAGCTGTTGGGCGCGGGGCTGATCGTGGCGAAGGCGACGCGGTCGCCGTACGTCGGGTGGTAGCGGTTACGGGCCAGCATGGTTCGCGTCTCGCCGTCCCACTGGCTTATCACGTGCGTCTGGCTGTCCTCCCTGTTCTCGCCGAGAGTCCACTCGACGTAGAAGGTGACCGCCAGTCGCCGTATGCGTGATGAGTCGTTGCGCAGCCGGAGCCGCTGCACGCGAACCGGTTCTCCACCGTTTTCATCCATCGGCACAAAGGTAATGAGCTCCTGCTGGATGGCGTGGCTGTTGTGTTCAAAAACGGTGTAGCCCGCGCCATGCCGCGCGCGGTAGGCGTCCATCTCCCGGACCGGCAGGGGGGTGGGCGTCCAGAACTTTCCCGTTTCCTGGTCGCGGATATATAGCGCGTCGGACGGCGTGTCGGAGACCGGGTCATTGGACCAGTCCGTCAGGCGGTTCTGCTGGCTGTTGCCGTACCAGGCGAAGCCCGCGCCCGACTCGCTGACCAGGGCGCCGAAGCTCGGGTTGGCGATCACATTCACCCACGGCGCCGGCGTGTGCGCCCCGGGGCCGAGATAGATCGCGTACTCGCGGCCGTCGGGGGTGAAGCCACCCAGACCGTTGAAGTACGGCAACTCCATGAACGGCAAGGGGAGCGAGGGCTCTTCAGGGATGGCGCGGACAGGCAGCGGGGCGGGGAGCTCCGCCGCCTCCGTCGGCGCGCCAAGCTGCTGGGACAGGGGGCCGCGGGCGGCCACCAGCGCTATGCGGGCGGCGGAGAGTATCAGCGTCAGGTCCTCATCCGGGATGTGGTCCGCGCTGCGCAGAAAGACCCCGCCGGGCTGATCAACGCCGGCGTGCATCGAATGGGAATTGACAAGCCTCTTCAGTTCTTCCTGCAACGGCTGCTCATAGCCGCTGGATTCCTCGTTGAGTATGACCAGGTCCGCCTTCAGGCCGTGGAGGCGCCAGTAGGCGTGCGCCTGGAGCATCTGGCGCACGAGGCTGATGTCGCCCGACTCCCCGATGCTGATCGCGGCTATCGGGAGGTCGCCCGAGATGCCATGGGGCCACAGGCGCGACTGGCCCAGCCGGTTCTGCTGCAGGCGATCCCATGCCGGCCGGAGCTTGGAGCTGGGATACAGCATGTAGCTGGCGAGCTGCTGAAAACGGCGGGCCTCGTCCGGCTCGATGCGCAGGCGACGGAGCTCCACCTGGGCGTACGTCCACGCGAGATCGAGCTCCCGCGTGATCGTCTGGGGGTCGCTGTACTTCTCGACCAGCGCCAGGGCGTCCTTGCGCGACTCGGCGACGCAGAGGACGAGAGACACGTGCACGCGCTGTCCCGGTTCCAGCACCACCGTGCGACGCAGACTGAAAATCGGATCGAGCACATGTCCGGCGCTTTGCGACAAGGCGCCAAACAACGCAGCCGGATTGCCGGTGGTGCGGCCGCGCCCGATGAACCGCCCCCTGTCCGTCTCGAACTGCATCGCGCCTTTCGTCCCTGTCTCGAATGTCATGCAGTGCGCCGCATAGATCGGCGGGTCGTCCAGGTTGCGCGGGCGCCGGAACGCGAGCAGCGCGCCGCGCTTTTCGATCGCCTCCGTGCACACAAACATTTTGTTGAACGCGGGATGCTGGCGATCCACGCCATGCGGGGCGAGGGCAAGCTCCATGTAGCTGGTCAGCTCCAGCTTCTTTTTGCGTCCGGAGCGGTTGACCAGGGCGATGCGGCGGATCTCCGCGTCGTCTTCGGGCGACACCACGATCTCGGTCTCGGTGTCGATGTCGCCGTCCGAGCGGCGGAACTCGGCCCGGTCCACAGTGAAGGTGACCGCGTACTTGTCCGTCGCGCCGCGGACGGGCTGATACGTAGTGCACCACACCCGGTCGCTCCGCACGTCACGGATGTAGCAGAACGCACCCCACTCGTCGCAGGTGGAATCCGCCCGCCAGCGCGTGACATCGAAATCCCGCCATCGGCTGTATCCCCCCCCGGCGCTGGTCACCATCAGGGAGTAGCGCCCGTTGCAGAAGAGCTGCGTCTTGGGCGTGACCGAGTGCGGCGTTTCAAACCTGCCGGCCGCCGGGGCAATCCCCGTGGGCATCACGCGCGAGGCGGCCCGTTCGCGCGTCGGCACCTGGTAGCGCGGGGGCGAAATCGGAATGCGCTCATACAGCAGCGATTCGGTCGCTCTGACCCGCGGGTCGGAGTGAAAGCGCCGCTGCATCACGGAATCGTTGATGAAATTGTCGATCGCAAGGAACCCCATCGCCTGGTGGTGCGCCATGTAGGCGCGCACGATCACCCCGCGGCCGCCCTCGCGTCGGCGCTGCCTTCCGAAATCGATCGCCTCGAAAAATCCATGGCCGCCATGAAGCCCGAGCCGCGCAAGCCATTTCAGGTTGCGCACCGCCGCCGCCGGATCCACCAGGAGCCCCAGCATTGATGCATACGGGGCGACAACCAGGTCGTCTTCGAGTCCCCGTTTCAGCCCCAGCCCCGGCACGCCGAAGGCCTGGTACTGATACGTCTTATTCGCGTCCAGGTCGCTGTAGGCCGACTCCGAAATCCCCCAGGGCACTCCCTGCCGGCGCGCATAGGCTATCTGCGCGCCGACCGCTTCGCGACAGGCCCTCTCCAGCAGCGAATGGGGGAATACGCGCTGAAGCAGCAGCGGCATCAGGTACTCGAACATGGTGCCGCCCCAGCTGAGCAGCACCCGGCGGTTCCCGATCGAGCCGAACGGCCGGGCCATCGCCAGCCAGTGCGCGCTCGGGACGTCGCCTCGCGCGATCGCCACGAAACTGCCCAGCCTGGCCTCGCTGGCAAAAAGGTCGTAGTACGAGGTGTCGCGCCGTTGCTCGCTGGCATTGAAGCCGATGCTGAACAACCGCCGGTCGGGGTCATAGAGGAACCGCATATTCATGCCGTTGCCAAGGTCCCTGCTGCGCCGGAGGAGATCGTCAGCCCGCGCGCACAATTCGCCAGCCGGCCCCTGCGCCCGGGAAAAGGCTTCGCTGAACCGGTCTATCCACTCCCCGAGCGGCGCGGAATGCTCTCCCGCCTTCCCTCGCACCGCCCTGAGGGCCATATACATGGGAACAGCCCCGGCCGCAAGGGACCGCGCTGAGGGAGCCTCCCTCAGCGCCTGTCGGGGGGCGTCACGCACCTCGGGCCCGAGCCGGATCAGAACCCCTTCCAATTCGGCGGGCAGCATCTCCACCCATGCCAGGTAGCGGTCGACGAACGCACCCCAGCCAGCGAGCTGTCGCACGAGCGCCTCCGCCCAGTAGGAGGGCTCGCTGCCCGCCCCGTCGCCCTGTCGAAGCACTTGCGCAACGACCCCCGCCGGCGCTGCCGCCTGGCGGATTCGGCGGATGATCTCGTCGAGCCGTTCCGGTGGATCGCACAGAAGCTTCTCGAGCGCCCCCATGGCCCCGAGGAGCTCGTCATCACGGGGAGTCCGGGGTATCAGATCGCGCAGGATCCCGAGCGCGTCATACAACCCCCGGATGGCCTGCGGGCCGATCAGCGGCCCGTCGGTCAGATCGCCGATGCCGTGCTCCATGGCCCACAGGCAGCCGAGCAGGTTGCCGCTGTCCACGGTAGACACATAGCGCGGCTCAAAGGGCGCGCGCGTTTTCAGGTCGTACCAGTTCAGGAGGTGGCCCTCGTATCGCACGAGTCCGCCGAGGGTTGCGAACGTCTCTCCAAGGCGCCGGATGACCTCGTCGCCGGCCAGGTAGCCGAAATCGTATGCCGCGACCGCGCTCAGAAGCCACAGGCCTATATTCGTCGGGCTCGTGCGCAGGGCGATGCTGTTCTGGTGGGAGATCTGGTAGTTATCCGGGGGGAGCCAGCCCGATTCGGGGCCGACATAGTCGTCAAAATAGCGCCAGGATTGCCGGGCTATGCTCCTCAGCATCTGCGCATCGCCGCGCGAAACCAGCCCGCGCGGCGGCTTCCGGCGGGGCTTGGCACACAGCCGCCACACGATCAGCGGGCTGAGCAGCCACAGGGCCAGAAACGGCGCTGCGAGAGGGAGTCCGGCCGGTTCACGCAGCCACACGGCAATTCCGACGCCGAGCGAGAAAAGGCTGATGAGGCTCACACGCGCCAGGAAGGCGGGGGCGCGGCCGCGGGTCTTCCACTTTGCTATCTGAGCCGGCGTCCACTCGAGCAGCCTACGCGTGCTGACCAGGCGGCGGTACCAGACCCGCACAATCGCGTCCGTGGCGAGGATTGCCTGGTGCGGAATAAGGGCCGCCCCCACGAACGAGCGGGAGATACCATGGCCCAGTTCGCCCCATGAGACCTTTCCCGATCCCGGCGCGGTCGTCACCCAGGTGAGAAGTTGCGCGAGGGGCGAAAAGATCACCGGCAGGGCGACGAGGATGCCGGCAGCGGCGCCCAGCGCCGGCGAAAGCAGCCAGGATGCGACAAGGAGCACGGCGGATGCGACCGGCACCAGGCTCCGCCTGAGGTTGTCGAATATCTTCCACCGATTCAGCACCGAGAGGGGATTGGGCGCGCGCGTCCCCTCGGGCGTCGGCACGCGGGGCATGCACCAGTCGGCGATCTGCCAGTCGCCGCAGATCCAGCGATGTTGCCGGCTTATATAGGAAATATAATCCGGGGGGAACTCCTCGTAGAGTTCGATATCGCTCGCAAGCCCCACCCTCACATGCGCGCCCTCGATAAGGTCGTGGCTGAGAAGCAGCTGCTCAGGGAACCGGCCGGCGAGAACGCGGTAAAACATCCGCGGTTCGTAGATCCCCTTGCCGAGATAAGAGGCCTCGCCCGCCAGATCCTGGTACACGTCCGACACCGCCCTGGTGTAGGGGTCGGTGCCGACGGGATCGGTGTACAGACGGCTGAAGGGGGTCGCCGCCGCGCTGGGCAGCGAGATGCTGATGCGCGGCTGAATGACGCCGTAGGCGCCGATGACCATGCGGCCATCCGGGCTGAGCCTCGCGCGGTTCAGCGGGTGGGAAATGGTTTCGATCATGCGCCGGGCGCTGGCGCGCGGCAGCTGGGTGTCGCTGTCGAGGGTGATCACGTAGCGGATGTTCGCGAGCTTGTGCGGATCGCCCACGTGAACGATCTTCCGTCCGTCGCGGGGAGAAGCGCCGTTCAACAGCCGGTTCAGTTCCTCGAGCTTGCCCCGCTTGCGCTCCCACCCTATGAATCGCCCCTCTGTTTCAACCCATTCACGCTCGCGGTGAAACAGGTAAAATCGGCCCTCGCCGTACCGCGCGTTGAGGCCGGTGATCCCCTCGACGGCCTGGCGCAACAGGCCGGCGTCCGTGTCCTTGTGCTGCGTGTCCGCGTCGGGCAGGTCCCCGAAGAGGCCGAACAGTATGTTCGCTTCCGGATTCGCGCAATAACGGACCTCCAGCTTGTAGAGATCTTCGCGGATGGTCCGGCGGTCCAGAAAGAGCATCGGCACGACGACCAGCGTGCGGAACTCATCGGGGATGCCCTCCTTCTCGAACGACATCTTCGGCAGCGTCCCGGGCGGCACAAGGCGGGTCACGAGGTAATTAACCGCCTGGATGGCGAGCTCGCTGGCCGGAAGGAGGGCGAGGAGCGCCGCGACCGCGGTCAACCCCGCCCGCCCGGTCATCCAGACGCCGTATCCGAAAATGGCGCCGATGATCAGGGCTGTTGCCGATCCTATGGCCGACAGGTAGAGCACGGTGTGATGACGGTACACCCATTGCAGCGCCCTGTACCGGCTCTTTTCATGGCCCTGCAGCTGCGAGACAAGCGCGTGACGGCCTTCGTCGATCAGGTAATATCCGACATGCCCGAGGCGCTGATCCCCCGCGGCGCGGTCCGGGTGCCCGCCGGCCATCTCAACGGCGGCCTGGGCGACACCCTCCTCCGACGTCGTCGAATCGCGGGAAATCTCCTCAACCGCGTGGCGATATCTATCCTTGGTGGCGAAGTCCATACGGTGATAGACGCCCGCCGGATCGTTGCACAAAATCGCCTCGACCCGGCTCTGGCGCTCAAAGATCTCACGCCAGTCCAGCCTCGAGAGCTGCCTCAGGCTCGTGATCGCGTTGCCGATGGAGACCTGGTCGGCAGCCTGCCGGGACTCTCCCTGGATGACGGTCTCGCCGAGCCCGCGGCCCAGCGTGCGTTCCAGCCAGCTCCGGACCGGGACCAGCGCGGCCTCCGCATCGTACAGGGGGCCGGTGAGCTGGAAGGCGAAATGCGCGCTTGGGTCGGGCTGCTCACGGGCCAATTCGGCCAGGATGAAGAACAACTGATTGGGATCGCGCCTCGCCGCGGTGAGCAGGCGATTGGCCCAGAAGTCGGCGCGCTCCTGCTCGTGCAGCCGCCGGTCGATCTGCTCGGTCAATCGCCGCAGGATATCAAGCAGTGCGATCCGCAGCATCAGCGGCGCCGCCCAGAGCTCGCCGATCGTCAGCGGCGAGACCGATTGATACGCCGTCAAGAATTCGTTGATATTGTTGCGGTCCAGGTAGCTGTCGGCGTGCTGGATCAACTCCGCGGCGAGATGGTAGATCCGCGGCTGGCCGTTGCCGGGTTCGGACGCGAGGACCGGCAGCTCGTGATAGAACTTTTTCGGCAGGTGCATCCTGACGTCGTCGATTTGTCCCTGTATGATGTAGGCATTGTCGAGGATCCACTCCGCCGTGGCGGAGATGGTGTGCTCCATGCGGGAGGCCTCAGCGAGTTCCTGGCGCACGCGTTCGATGACCTCCTCGCACAGGCCGAGTTGCCGCAGGAGGGGCTCTTCGCGCCCTACATCCGCCTTGACGCGGTGTGTGGATGCGAGGCGCCGGGCATACCGTTGAAGCCGGGCGGCGGCCAACGGTTCGCCCTGGACCGGTTCACCGTCGATCGGGCCGCCGGGCTGCCGGCGAATGATGAAAATGGCGGGCTGGCTCTCCCCTGTGCTCCGGAGCAGAGAGATCGCCCTGCTCACCGCCTCCGGGAAGTCCTGGACGATGACGACGGTCTCATCGGCCGTAAGCCAGCGGGCGTGATTCTCCACCAGTTTCTCGTCGAGGCCGAGACTCACCCTGCGTATGGTGAACCACCCGATCACCCACCCGGCCAGCACCGGCATGCCCAGCGCGAGGTAGCCCGCCACGCCGCCGAACAGCCACGGCAGACGCGCCATGCCTATCCCGGCGAGAACGCCGCACAGCAGGCCGCTGACAATCCCCCAGAATACGCCGTGTCGCAGGGAGCTGCCGTCGGTGCGAATGCGCCCCTCGGCCGATTTGTGTATGGATACCGAGCGCCTGAACCGCGCATGACGCAGCTGCCGCAATGCCTCGCCGGCGTCTGTATCATTCAAATAGAAACTGAGCAAGATAGCCTGTTCACTCATATGCGCTTCACGCACCTCTGTAAATCGGGAGCTATCTACATCGCATACCCCGGAGTGGGTATCGGCTTCTCGGATTCGCGTGATTCTCCCCTCCGCAAATGGAATTTTACCACAGGGGAGGAAGCAGAGAGGTTGAAAAACGCGCCGGGGAGCATGGGGTCACTCCTGGGGGGCTTCCACATTATCCCCCTCCTCCCCCGCCGAAGGCGAGCAAGCTTGAGGATTGTCCTCCTTTGGCGGATGGAGGGCCGGCTTGCCCGCCATCGCTCTCGCTCAGGTAAGGCGGGCGGGGGTGGGGGGTAAAAATACCCACTGTACGTGACCCCTTACAAAAAGGAGATATCGCTAATGAAGCGATTCAACGTCGCCGAGAAGGTGGGTCACGCGGGGACAGAGTCCGGCAAGGGGACCGGCCGCTTCTTCATGGGTTTCGGCAGGGCGACAAGGGACTTTTTCAAGAATATCTTCGGCGGGAAAAAGTGAGCTGATGCCGGTTGTTATCTGCGCTTGCCTACGCGAGTACGAGGGGGGGGAGACAGGGTGCCAGAGACATACAGCGGATGGGGCTCACGGCCTGAGGCGATGGAGGAGTTGTGGTGCTTCTTCCCGCGCTTTTTCCCTCCTCATCGGTCATATTCGGGTGAATCTCTCTCGAGTCTTACCCATTTCCTCCAGAATCACGGTTTCATGATGCGGTCGTTAGGACAGGGAAGCTTCGCACATTATTGCCCCTTGGCGAGGGCGGGGAGTGCCGTAGGGGCATCAGCGCCACCCATAGCTCAGCGCACCGTTGGGACCGGCATGGGAGGAGTAGGCGGCGCCGGAGTCTTTGTAGTATCCGCTCGGCGTCGACGATGCCGCGGGCTGGAAATTCACCCTCGTCAGCTCACTTGAATCATAGGGGCCGTCGATAAAGCCGTTGGTATTCGGCCCTTCATTCGAAAAGGTAAACCGGCGTCCGCCGTCGCTGACGGAAATATGCAAACTCCCCTGCTCGGTGGGATCGCCGGGATAGCCCGGCATATTCCCATTCCCGACGATGGTGATATTCGATCCGGTCCGGGGAGTCCCCTGTTCGAGGAGGTATATCTGGGACAAACCGCTCAGCCTGTTTATCACCGACTGAGTGGGATGCTCATAGGTATTGCCATCGCCGCACGAGATCACCGCGTATTCAGGGCCGATTGCCGACACGAAGGCGCTGATCGTCGAGAGGCTACTCCCGTGGTGGTTTGCGTGGAGCACGTCGATATGAGTGCCTTCGGCAGCGAGAGCTGCCCCCAGCGGTCCCTCGGTATTCACATAATAATAAGGGTCGCTAAGATCTACGCCCTCGAGGTCACCGCAGGTCAGGTAATCAAATCCACCGTAGCGTACGACCACGCCGATGCTCCGGGCATTGCTCACGTCCTCCCCATTGACGACCGGATCCTTGAATCCCCCGCCAAGGATGTTTCCGTTGATAGTGACGAAACGTATTGAGCAGCCCCCGCCGAGGTCAAGCGTGGTCCCGACGGTGGGGGTCACCCGCCTGCCCTCGAACGTGGTTTTATACGTCCATGAAGGGTCGCTGCCTATATCGCCGAGATCATAGATGGTCGTCGGCATATACTGCATGCCGGTGGCGACATTATCCGCAATATCCGAAAGGCCCTGATAGTGATCCGCATCCCAATGCGTGGCGATCATAGCGGTGAGGCCGCCCGTCGGTATCACCCTGCTTAAACAGGCGAGCACGGAATCCGCGCCGTTTTCTTTCCCCATGCCTCCGTCAATCAGCACACGGGTAGATCCATCCGGGGAGAGAATGAGGGTCGAGTCACCCTGCGCGTTTGTGTCAGGGGGCGCATCATCAAGCCCTACCTCAATGCAGTAAATGTCAAGGCTCTGAGAATATCCGGGGTCAACCGCTGCAGAAAAAATAAGAAGTGCTGATGAAAAAAATACCACGCTACATCTTGTGATCATGGAGGTATCTCCATTTCAGGTGATTAGTATTCAATACCTTATAGCATTATTCCATGATAATGTCAAATCAATTTTGTCCGGGGTGGGGAAGTTTTGCCATAAGGGGGGTATTTCGACACCTACTCCTGTAGAGCGTTCCTGTAGAGCGTATGCCATCGAAAGGGTTGTATAGGTTCATGGGTTCTACGCAGTGGTAGGATTTGTACCAGATTTGGACAGTGCCCCTGTCCTTACAACGACGTCGGTATTTGTCAATCACTTTCACGCAAGTTTCAGGGTGATGCATGAAAGCGGGGATGAATGTATGGCATGGAAATACGCCTCGGTGATAAGATAACGCAATGAATAGGCTCTCCTGGTCCATCGTCCACAAGATCCTGAAGACCAAACCGGAACTCCTACGGTTGCTGGCCCGCGGGGTCGCTCGTCGGAAGGCAACGTCGTACGTCGATTACTGGTTCGGCGGGGGCAGGAGCTTCCTGCCCCCGATGCAACTGGACCTGAAGATCACCAATCGGTGCGATATGCGCTGCGCCATGTGCGCCCAGTGGGGCGAAAAAGGCTATAACCTTGGCAAGAGCGTGGCAGAACTCAGGGCCGGCGAGTGCACGGCCGAGAATTACGCCCGGCTGGCAGAGGAGATCTCCGCGTGGAGGCCCGTCATCTACATTTGGGGCGGTGAGCCGCTGCTCTACCCTGACATACGCCGAGTGGTCGAGGAATTCAAGGCCCGTGGCCTCTTTGTCTCTATGGTAACCAACGGAACGACCCTGGCCGAGAACGCGGACTGGATCGTGGCCTCCGGGCTTGAGGTGCTTATGGTGAGCCTCGATGGACCCGCTGAGATCCACGACAGGGTCCGGGGGCTGCCGGGCGCCTTCGGGCGTCTCCGCCGGGGCCTTGCCGCGGTGCGCTCGGCCCGGGCCGCCGGCGGGGGCATGCATCCGTACCTCGTTGCGCTCATAACCGTCAACCGGGAGAACACCCGCGCACTGCCGGAAACCTTCGAGATTTGCGCGGAAGAAAAGGTCGACTTCGTCGGGGTGTATTATTCATGGTTCACCAACGAGGCCATCGGCCGCGCCCATCAGGCGTGCTTCGAGCGCCACTTCGGCGAAACGCCCACGTCGTGGCGGGGATACTGCGGCAGTTCCACGGGAATCGACGTGGAGGCCCTCATCGCCGGGCGCCGGGCCCTCGAAGAGCGCAGGTGGCCCTTCCCGTATCTCTACATCCCCAACCTGCCCGACGATACCGCCATCCGGGAGTACTACCAAAACCCTTCCAGCCTCTTCGGCTTTCGCCGCTGCCTGGCGCCGTACTACATGGCTCTCATCCTCCCCAACGGTGATGTTGCCACATGCCGCGACTACCCCGACTTCGTGGCGGGGAACATCCGTGAACAGCCCCTCTCAAAAATCTTCAACAACGAGCGATACCGCCGCTTCCGCCGGGCGCTGAAGAAAGAGGGGCTCTTTCCTATATGCGCCCGTTGCTGCGGTCTTATGGGATATTGAGCAGAGAGGGATAGCCTCTTCTTCTTTGGGGAGCCGATGGCCTCTTTTGATATACTGCAACAATAAAGGGAGGTGCGTAATGACTCCGTGGTTATTCAGTCTCGGAAAGATTCTCGTCATCTTCACCTGCATCGTATTTTGGATTGATCTCTTCCGGCGCCTGAAGTAGTAGGGGAACGCACAGGGTCCTCAGTGACCCACGCGGCGTGGGACGTGGAACCGTTCGCTCAGGATTGCGAGTGGAGCGGCCTGCCGCTCCGTTGGGATAAAGAGCGCTGTTTCCTGCTCTGCTGCAAGGTGGACTCTGCCTTCTTCCACCTTCACCTCGGCACGCCCGAGGGATGGGCTGAGGCATTGTAGTGCCGCCAGCCGTAATAATGCTCCCCGCGCGGTCCATAGTCGGATCCGTCATCTACCGCATATCCTGGAGCGGGCGCGGCCCCGGCAGGTTGGTAATTGATCCTCCTCGGGAATTCCCAGGGGGTCGGCGTCGGTGGTATCGTGGGTGTGGGAATTATGGTGGGCGTCAATGTCGGAGTTGCGGTCGGCGGGTGATACGAACTGTTCCTGGGATTCGGGGCAACTTGCGAGAAGTCGCTGCTGTTGTTGTCCGTGTCAAATCCATCGGTAACGCGTTTCCAGACCTTATTTGTTCCAAGCGTTCCCAACCGTGTCCCCTCGTAAAGAGAGGAACTCGCCCATCCCACTGTGTCCATCACCTCAGAGGAGGCGTTCAAAAGCTGGACGTAGCTGTTTGATCCGTTGTCACTTATGTTTATATCGTATGTCACATCGGGAGTGAGGCCATTGACCGGGCTTGTGTCGGAGATCAGGAAGAATCCGTGCGCGGGAATTATATCTGAATCACTGAAGATATAATCGTTCTGATAAACATTGAGCTTCCATCCCTGGAGGTTGGTCTGTGAGCTTCCATTGTTGTAGAGCTCAACGTACTCCCCGGGGCTGGTGAACGGGCATGCCTGATTGACAATAATGTGCGGCACCGCGGTCGGAGTGGGCGTGGGCGTTCGTGTCGGCGTCCGGGTCGGCGTGGGGGTTGCCGTGGGCGTTTCCGTGGGTGTCCTTGTCGGGAGGGCTATGAGAGGCGGGCCGCCCGCCGTGCGGGAGCTGTCGTGACGATGCATCGGCCACGGCATTCCGGCATCGTCATACGCGCTGTCCAGCTCCCACACGCATAACTCGCTGTACGGGAAACCGGAGCCAAGGGCGATCATTTCCACGAGACCGTCCCCGTCGAAATCGCCGAGCGCGGGAGTATTCATGGGTTCGGCATAGGATTTCAGCACCTTGGGCCATCCGGAGAGCGTTTGTCCCTCCATGGTAAAGGCATATATTTTACAACGCTCCACCATATACTCCGTTCCGTTGTTGATGAGGCTGCTTGCCGCGACGACGACCTCCGCGCGGCCGTCGCCGTCCACATCCGCCAGTGCGGCGTTCGAGAATGCGTCTCCGGAAAACGACTCATTCATGCTCCGCGGCCATCCCGGCAGCAGTTCGCCCCGGTAATTGAAGAGATATGCCTTGGCGTCACTGCAGGTTATTGCCAGCTCGGACCTCCCATCCCCGTCCATATCACCGGCACTGGGTGATGTGACAATCCCTGCAACTGCCTGCGGCCACCCCTGCGCGGGCTGTCCATCGTGATGATATACGTACACATGCTGGCTGTCATTAACGGCGATCTCCAAATCCTGATCGCCGTCGATGTCGCAGAGGGCGGGCGATGCACGATAGCTGGAGTCACCAAGCTGTAGCGGCCATCCGGGAAGGGGATGGCCCGTATAATCGTACACCGCCGCTTGCGCAGGGCTCTGCGCGTTGTTGATGACAAAAGCTATCTCTTGATAGCCGTCATCATCGACGTCTCCCACCGCAGGCAGTTCCCAGATGGTGCCGAAATACAGAGGCCACCCCGGCAGTACCCCGCCGCGGTCATCCAGCACATAGATGGATCCGGACGAGATCCCGACAATTTCCAGATGCCCATCGGCATCAAGATCGGCTGTCGCAGTGAAGGGTGTTATGGGAAGATTGCATTCCCATCCCGACAGGACGGTCTTGTCGTGCTGGAATACGCTGAAATAGCCGGCCCCGGGCCCTCTCCCGCCGATGACTTCGCAGCGCCCGTCGCCATTCAAATCCGCGAGCGACGGGACCCATCGGATATCATAGTCAGGCTGGTTGAACCCGGAGAACGGCATGCCATCCAGATCAAAAGAATAGACGCTGTCCCCCCCCGCGGTCTGGTTGTACAATCCATCTACGAATATCTCCGCGCGCCCGTCTCCATCAATATCGGCGACATTGGGCGACCAGCGAACGGCTTCGCTCCCGATCCCCGCCCACGAGCGCTCGAACGGCTGCGGCCATCCGTCTCTCAGATCCGGATCAATGATGAGATTGCTGCAGTCCTTCGACTCCCCGGCGCCGGAGAGTGTTCGCAATCTGAGGAGATAGTTGCCCGGCGCGGTAATCACGCTCGTATCGAAACTGCCGAGCGTGCCTTCGAGCACGGGCTGCTGCCCTCCGTGTTCCAGGGAAATGCCGTCGGTCTTCCAGATCGACGGCCAGTAATATGCGTTGCTTTTGCCCCACTCGAGCACATATGATTGAAACGACGGCGCAATGGAGGAGCCGCGGATGATGACAATGGTCCCCGCCTTCACGCAATCCCCATCGTCGGGGCTGGTGATTTCCGTGTTTTTAACGGTGACGCTCAGGAGATAGCGGTCCGTTGTCCCGTCGCCGTTATTCACCGTGAGCCGGAGCGTGTAATACCCGTCCGCCGCATAGGCGGTATCCCACTGGCCCAGCACGCCGTCCATGATTTGGATAGCGGACTGCGCGATGAGCGACCAGCTCTGAGGTTCGGAGCCCGGCCCGCATTCAAGCGCATAACTCGCGAAATTGCCCCCGAAGGCGCGGCCGTTGATAGCCACGGTGGAAGAGAGTGTATCGCCGCAATGGGGTGAGGAGATATATGACACCGAAACGGCAGCGGTCTCGAGTGATTTCAGGGCGTTGATCCTGCCGAAACCGGTTTTCATGTCCCAGCCGGCGGATTCGATATCGTCGGCGCCGCGATGGAGCACCTGCCGAACCTCCTCATTTGAAAACGCGGGATTATGCGACAGGACGAGCGCGGCGAGGCCCGCGACGTGAGGGCAGGCCATGGAGGTGCCTCGTGCGCGATAATAGTTTCCCCCCACGATGCATTTTCCGTCTCCCCCCATATCCGTCCCCGCAGCGCGCAGGGAAAGGATATCCGCCCCCAACCGGTTATCGCCGTCCGCCTCCGTTCCGCTCCCTCCGGGCGCCGCCACGTCTATTTTGGGCCCCCAGTTCGAGAAGCTGCTCTTTTTATCCGCATGGTCGCTCGCGGCGACGCTCACGACCGTGTTCTCGCACGCCGGCCCAAAGTTGCGTACGTCGGCACTGCTGTTTCCCGCGGCAGCCACGATGACGCACCCCTGATCATGCGCATACCGCAGCGCCGTCCTGAGAGTCTCGGAGACGCCCGTGCCGCCCCAGCTGTTGCTCAGGACATTGGCGCCGTTATCAGCCGCGTAAACGATTGCCTGCGCTGCGTCGGCGTCGGTCCCCGAGCCCCCGCTATTCAAGAACTTGAGCGCCATGATCCTCGCGTTCCAGCAGATGCCGGAGATTCCAGTCGCATTGTTCGTGACCGCCGCGATCGTGCCTGCGCAATGGGTCCCGTGGCCGTGATCATCAATGGGATTGTTGTCGCCGTTGCAAAAATCCCAGCCGCGATAATCATCGATATACCCGTTGCCGTCATTATCCAGGCCGTCGCCGGGTATTTCATCGGTATTGGTCCAGATATGCGCGGCTATGTCCGCATGGGTGTAGTCAACCCCCGTATCGATAACCGCGACGGTAATAGCGCTGCTCCCCGTGGAGATATCCCATGCCTGCTCGGCCTGAATCTTCTCCAGGCCCCACATATCACGGTATGCCTGTCCCCACGCGCCTGAAGCATTGAAGTAGGTATCGTCCGGAGTAAGACATGTTGTGCGAATATAGTTCGGCTCGGCCCACTCTATATCCGGACACCGGGCGCAGTCCGCAACCGCGTGCGGGACAGAGCCGTTGCCGAGCGTTATCTTGTAAATCCGGCTGAGGGCAACACCGGAGCGCAAGGCGCCCCTGGGCTGGCCTGGGAAGAGCCGTCTCGCGCCTGCATTATATTTCGCTGCGAGCGCTCCTGCCGTGTAGGTGCGTGATGCGGCGGCCATTCCGTTTCGTCCGCTTTGCGCGCTCTGGTCCCGTAACTTCACCAGAAGCTCGCGCGGCGCGCACTCCGTCCGCGAGTCATCCGCCTTGCCGTCGGTTCCGCTCTTCACGTAACGCGCTGTCCCATCGCCGGCCAAGACCTTTGCAACAAGAGGATGACGGGCCTGAGGATTATCCGGGGTAGGTATGCGCGGCATGGGGTTCCCCGGCGGGAGTGATAGGCCAAAGAGGCTCATTGCAAGAATGAAGGTGATCACCGTAGTAATCCGTCCCCCTAAAAAACCACGGGTGCGCCGGCGGAATTCTACTGGGTCTCCCGCTCTACCCCAGACAAAGAAGGCCCGGATTCAGAAGTGCTTTCGAGATGCGTAGTGCCCGGAAGTACCCTAGCATATCGGGATCACACCGGCAAACACTCAGTGATGATGGCCTTTCTCAGGGGCTCATCTCCAGAGTCACTCATCTCCAGAGTGCTACCCCTTTTTCTCGGAACTGGATACTATAGTAACGGGCTACACCGGTACCGGGGAACCAGCGCCCGGCACCCGTGACAAGGCCCCCCGGGGTGGAAGATGAAAGAAAGACCCCTGACGCTCTACCTGTTCAGAATGCCGCACGGGCATCCCCTTCCCGGGGACAGATAGGTTCCCGGCACGGAAATCGAGGATCGTCGTGAACATATTCGGATTCAAGGCGAGGATCAGGGGCCAGGACATGGATTTTGATTTCGCAGGCTGCGCGCCGGAGGCCGTCATCAAGAGGATGGACACGACTCCCAAGGGTCTCGCAGAGGAGGAGGCGCGGAAGCGCCTCAGGGAATACGGGCCGAACGAGCCGGCCCGCAAGAAGAAGCGCACCCTCCTCGTCCAGGTCCTCTCAAAGTTTGTGAACCCGCTGGTGATCGTGCTCCTCATCATCGCGGGGTTCTCCCTCTTTTTCGGCGAGAGGATCAGCGCGCTCCTCGTCATCCTGATGGCGATCATGAGCGTGCTGCTCTCATTCGTCCAGGAGTATCGCGCCGGCAAGGAGGCCGAAAAGCTGAGCGAAATGGTTCGGGCCACCGCCACCGTGTTTCGCAACAGCCGGCCGCGTGATATCCTGATCAGGGAGATCGTTCCCGGCGACGTCGTCGACCTGTTCGCCGGAAACATGATTCCCGCCGACCTGCGCATCATCTCCTGCAAGGACCTCTTCCTCAACGAGGCGTCGCTGACGGGCGAGTCGTTCCCGGCGAAAAAGACCGCCGACCCCGCGCCCCCCGCATCCTCCCCTGCCACAGACCTCCGCAACATCGCCTTCATGGGGTCGAGCGTGGTGAGCGGCACGGCGCTCGGGGTCGTCATACGGACGGGCGCGGCCACGCAGTTCGGAGAGATTGCCGCGCGGCTCGCCGCCATGCGCGTGGAGACCGGCTTCGACACGGGGATGCGGCGCTTCACCTGGCTCATGATCCGCGCCATGCTCTGCATGGTCGCGTTCATCTTCGCGATCAACGCGCTCCGGCGCGGCGACTGGATCGAGTCGCTGCTCTTCTCCCTCGGCGTGGCGGTGGGACTCACCCCCGAGATGCTCCCGATGATCGTCGCGATCAACCTCTCGAAGGGGGCGATCGCGATGTCCCGGAAGAAAGTGATCGTCAAGCGCCTGAACTCCATACAGAACTTCGGGGCGATGGATATCCTCTGCACGGACAAGACCGGCACCCTGACCATGGACAGGATTGTCCTCGAAAAGCACTGCGACGTAGTGCGGAAGGAAAGCGACGACGTCCTGCGCTACGCCTACATCAACAGCTTCTACCAGACGGGACTCAAGAACCTGCTCGACCGCACCATCCTGAAACACCAGAAGCTGCTCGTGAAACAATACCGGAAGATCGACGAGGTCCCGTTCGATTTCTTCAGGAAGATCATGTCCGTGGTCGTCGAAATGGACGGAAAGCACCGGCTCATTGCGAAAGGCGCACCCGAGGAGATATTCAAGCGCTGCAAGAAATTCGAGCTCGAGGGGGAGATTCTCGACCTGGGGGAGATGCTTCTCACCGATCTCCGGGAGGAATACGACACCCTGAGCTCGGAGGGGTTCAGGGTACTCGCGATCGCCTACCGGGACCTGGACGCGGCGCAGCATGTCTACTCGAAGGACGACGAGCGGGACCTCATCCTGAAGGGGTACGTCGCATTTCTCGACCCTCCGAAACCGAGCGCGCGCCGCGCCATCGAGGTGCTGCGCCGCCTGGGGGTCGAGTGCAAAGTGCTCACCGGCGACAATGCACTGGTGACGAGGAAGATCTGCGGCGCCGTCGGGCTGGACGTCAAGGCGATGGCCGTCGGGACCGACGTGGAGAAGATGGACGACCGCGAGCTCCGGGAGCGCGTGAAGACGACCACCATCTTCGCCCGCCTCTCCCCGATCCAGAAGGAGCGGGTCATCCACGCCCTGCACGCGAACGGGCACATCGTCGGGTACCTGGGGGACGGGATCAACGACGCCCCCGCACTTAAGGCATCGGACGTCGGCATCTCGGTGGACAACGCCGTGGACATCGCAAAGGAGTCCGCGGACATGATCCTCCTCAAAAAAAGCCTGATGGTGCTCGAGGACGGCGTTCGGCAGGGGAGGAGGACATTCGGCAACATCGTCAAGTACATCAAAATGGGGTCGAGCTCAAACTTCGGCAACATGCTCAGCATGACCGGCGCGAGCATCTTCCTTCCCTTCCTCCCGATGCTGCCGATCCAGATTCTGCTGCTCAATTTTTTGTACGATGTTTCGCAGATCGCCATCCCCATGGACGAGGTGGACAAGGAGTATCTCCTGCGCCCCCGACCATGGAACGTGAGCTACATCAGAAAGTTCATGCTGATCATCGGCCCTATCAGCTCGATCTACGACTTTCTCACCTTCGCGGTGATGCTCTCATTCTTTCACTGCGCGAACAACCCGAAGTTGTTCCACACCGGATGGTTTATCGAGTCCCTCTGCACGCAGACGCTCGTGATCTACGTGATCCGGACCGCGAAGGTCCCGTTCATCGAGAGCTGGCCGAGCAGGTTTCTCGTGATGACGTCGCTCGCGATCGTGGCGGCGGGGATCGTGATCCCGCTCTCGCCGCTCGCGGGACCGTTCGGCTTCGTCGTTCCCCCCGCGGCGTATTTCCTTATTTTGATCGCGATGGTGGGGAGCTACCTCTACCTCGTGCAGGTGGTGAAGGTGTGGTTCATCCGGCGATTCGGGAACGAGTAGGCGCGCGGGCGACGACGGCGAGGACGTTGAACTCCACGCCGTGCTTCTTCTGGAGATCGGGCGCCGTGCGGAAAAAATCAAGGCCGTTGCGGGTCGGCCAGCGGTCGGTCGGCTCATGCCTCCGCCCTCACGGGCCCCTTCTCCATGTCTTCTAAGAATTTTACGGGTCGGGGCGCAGGGGCATACCGCTCGATCACATCATTGCCGCAAATGCGGCGACGATATAACCACCGCATAGGGAGGGAAGATGATGAGAAGCATGATGGCTGTTGTAACGTGTCTGGTTCTCGCGCCGTTCACGCTGGCGTTATCGGCTGAAGAACAAACGATCAAGAAGGCGGATGTTCCTTCCGCCGTCATCGCGGCATTCGAGAAGGCGTATCCCAAAGCGACGGTAAAAAGCTCTTCAATTCTAACAAGTTTTCTACACAGCTCCCCCTTCAACAAAGAGGATTATCTCCTCATTTCCCGATCACCAGGAGTGCGAAGCTGTCCTTGATCATTGTTGGCCGCGGTCTCGGGTTTTCCGATGTCGGGGCCGGAGTCGGGCCAAATTGCGCGGCGGGCACATAAAGAATGTGGGTCTTGGGATCGATGGCCATCGTGCGCGATCCGCGTTGTGTCGTAACGGTCTCAGCCGCCTCGAATTTGCCCGGCGACGATTCCCTCACCACCGTGAGAGTGCCGTCCCCGTTGGAGCTGAACGCCAAACCGGTTCCCGGATCAAAGCCGTTTCCATCGACCCCTTCCCCGATCGGGACGGTTGCGATCACTTTGCCTGCCTCCGTGTCCAGAATGGTCATCATCTTGTTGTGGCATCCCGAGAAGACCCGGTGATGCTCCGCATCCAATCCCATTCCCGAAGGCTCTTCGCCGGGCTTGAGCGAAAAGCGCTTTGTGACCGCGAGCTTCCGGCTGTCGATTTCCACGACCTCGCTTGTGTCCTCTATATTCGCATAGATTGCGCCCCTGCCGTCCGCCTTCGCAAATTCCGGCCTTCCGCCGAGCGCGATCGTGCCCGCAACCTCTCCGGAGGCGGCGTCGAACACCGTGGCGTCGTTGCTCCGGCCATTGAAGGTAAACACCCGCTTGGAGGCGGGGTCATACAGGATCTCATCGGGATTTTTCCCCGTTTTCACATGGCCGAGGACCTTCAGTGTTTTCAAGTCGAAAATGGTCGCCGTATCCGCCTTGCCGTTGCTGGTGAAACCTCGATTCAACTCGGCCGCGAGCGCGATGCCGTGCACGCCCGGAGTGTCGGGGATGTCGCCCGCCACCTTGTCCGTGTCGAGGTCGATGACCATCACGTGGGAGCTCCGGGAAATGTACAGCCGCCGGGCCGCGCTGTCCACGGTCAGA
The DNA here is from genome assembly GCA_037133055.1 of Chlamydiota bacterium. Lineage (GTDB taxonomy): Bacteria > Auribacterota > Tritonobacteria > UBA1439 > UBA1439 > UBA1439. The sequence goes on along the minus strand of JBAXOY010000002.1, from coordinate 13,707 downwards.
AGGTCCCAGCGGCCCTCGCCGCCGAGTTGCACCTTCTTGATCACGTGATACCCTGGGCTCGACGCATACGCGTTCATGCCAAGCATCATGCTGCAGAACAATAACACTGCCTTCACGATGTCACCGCCTTTCGCCGAGTGTGAGGAATCGTATATGATCTAGAGCTCCCTGCTAACAGGGGCCGATGAGCAATGAAGCTATTTTACCACTGCTGTTCAAAATATGCGACTTTTAGAGACACACCCATCAAAGATCTATTTCCATAGCAGACAATCTCCAGAAAATGTCCAGAAAAAATTCGGGGGAGACCATTCAGGCCTCCCCCGAAGATAGCTGGCGGACACGACGGATACCTTAGAGTGTTGGTCACTCTTGTCCAGAATAGGGGTCACCCAAGATGACAGGAGCCTGACTCAGAAATCAAATCGGGCATTGACAAGGGACGGCAAATATAGTACATTTTGCCACATAACGAAATGATGGAGGCGATTATGCATGACCTCATGGATATGCTCAAGGCGCTTGCCGACGAGAAACGGATGCGGATTCTGTATGCGCTTAAGGGCGGCGAACTTTGCGTCTGTCAGCTCATCGCATTGCTTGAGCTGGCGCCGTCTACCGTGTCAAAGCATTTGACGATCCTGCGGTCTGCGCGCCTCGTGGACAGCCGCAAGGAAGGCAGGTGGATGTACTACCGGTTGTCGAAGGAGTTCAGGTCGCCCTCGGCAGGCAAGGTACTCGCTCCTTTGTTCATCGACATGGAAAAGACTGCTGAGATTGTGGCGGACCGGAAGCACCTCAAGAGGATTTGCGGGGAAGGGTTGGACGCCCTCTGCCAGAGGCTCTTCTGCAAGCCGTGAAGGGTTGTTGTGTTTGAAAACAATGGACAAAAGGAGAATGAGCGATGCATACGCCGAATGAAGACCGGAAACAAACAGACACTAGGGAATCGCTGAAGCAGCAGCCCGAGGCCTGTGGGCCCGAATGCGGGTGCCATGCCGCGGGGGGTTCGGGTCGAGTGCGCTGGGTCATTGGAGCAGTGGTGCTGGCGGCGGCGTTGGTGGTGGCGGCGCGGAGCGTGGTGAAGGCCAAAGCAGTGTCCGCCGATAAGGCCGTGTCAGGCTTTGCGTCCGCGCAGGCGACGGGACAGACGTACGCGTCGGCAGGCGACATCTCTTCTGCGAAGAATGATGCGCCGGCGACCATGGACACGATAGCCGGAAGGGAAATCGGCGCGCTTTCAGAGCTTAACACGGTAGCCGCCGATACGAACGCGGTCTTCATTTTCCTGCCCGACAAAAAAGAGAAAGCCGGGAATGCGCCGGCGGCGCAGATCCGGAGCGCGGTGCGGACGCTCGAAACCCGGGGGGGCAAGCTCGGCGTCTTCACCCTGAAGCCGGGCGCGCGCGACTACGAGCAGATAACGGCGCAAGTCGCCGTGCCGGCGGTGCTCGCGATGGTCAAGGGACGCGGGATGAGTGCGGTTTCCGGGGAGATTACGGAAACGAAGCTTGTCCAGGCATTTGTGGGGGCATCGAATGCCCGCGGATGCGGTCCGGCAGCCGGGTCCGGATGCTGCCCCAAGTGATGCAGGTAAGGAGTATTGTATATGCTGCAGCGGGTTACAGAAGCACTCCAGGCGGCCAGTATGGGGCCGGCGGCGTTGCCGCTGGCATTCCTGCTGGGATTGGTCAGCGCGGTGGCGAGCGCGTGTTGCACCCTGCCGGCGATGGGCATGCTGGTGGCCTATTCGGGCACGCGGCGGGACGCGGACCGGCGTTCGGCGTCCGTGTCAGCGGTATGGTTCCTTGTCGGCACCACACTGGCGCTGATTATTCTTGGGTTTGTGGCCGGGCTTGTCGGCCAGACGGCGCAGGCGTTTCTTGGACGGTACTGGAAACTGTTCGCAGGGGCGACAGCGATAGTCCTGGGTCTGGCCGCTTTGAAACTGCTCCCGTTCATGCTGCCGGGCCGCGCCCGGAAAGACGGCGCGCCTTCGGCGTCCGGAGGGAAGATGGGCGCCGCGATGGGGGGACTGTTTCTCGGCGGCGGTGTGGCGGCATGTTCGTTGCCGTGTAATCCCGGCATATTTATCGTCATCGGCGCCAGCGTGTTGATGGGGCGAATCCTGTGGGGCATGGCGCTCATGACCGCATTCGCGGTCGGGTTCAGCCTGCCGCTCAGCGCCATCCTGTTCGGAGTTTCGTTCGGAAAGGCTTCGCTCAAGGCGCAGAAGGCGGATGCCGCGATCCGAACCGTCGCCGGTGTTCTGCTTGTCTGCGCGGGGTTCTATCTGTTGGCAACATTCTAATGGAAAGGGAGGCAGTGCGATGGAACTGAATGAGAAGGAAACGGCGAAGAAAAACCGGAAAAAGGGGAAAGGGTTCCTGTCCGCGATATGGGAATCCATGACCAAGACCGGGGGGTGCTGCGGCTCGGGAGAAAGCTGTGGCGGCCCGTCTCAATCGGACAGCGGCAAGGAGAAAAACGGGAAGAAAAATGACCGTACTGGTTCGTGCTGCGGTTGATCGTGTCGTTGACGTTGCACGAATCCCGGTACGGCTGGAAGGCAGGAGCGTTGCGTGATGAGCAGACACGAAAGACACGATGGATCCCGGTACAGGGACCTTGCCGTCCTGTCCATCGTCCCGGCCGCCGTTGCGGCCCTGACCCTGGCGAGTTGGATTCTCGCGCACCGGGAAATCGGCCCGTCTTTCGTGAATGCGGCGCTCGCCATCGTCGCCGTCGTATTCGGCGGCTATCAAAGGTTCATTTCCGGGTTCAAGGATATCTTCAAGTGGAAGATCACGGTCAATGTCTTTGTCGTGGTCGCACTCCTGGCCACAATGGCGGTCGGCGAGTTCAGGCCCGCCGCCATTATCGTCTTCATCATGTCCGCCGCCGGGGCGCTGGAGTCCTACACCCTGGACAAGACCCGGAAGAGCATCCGCGACCTTCTGGACTTTGCCCCCAGGATGGCGACGGTTCGCCGGCAGGGGGAAGAGGTCGTCGTCCCGGTCGCCGAACTTCGCGTGGGTGACGTGGTGGTGGTCAAGCCCGGCGCACGGATCCCGGTGGACGGCGTGGTGACCGCCGGGGCAAGCAGCGTCAACCAGGCCCCGATCACCGGCGAGTCCATGTCGGTTGAGAAGTTCCAGGGAAGCAGCGTGTTCAGCGGGACACTCAACGAGTCCGGACGGCTCGACATTCGCACGGTAAAGGTCGGAGAGAACTCCACCCTCGCGCGGATTGTGCACCTGGTTCAGGAAGCACAGGGTACGCGCGCGCCCATTCAGAATATGGCGGACCGTTTCACCGCATGGTTTCTGCCTGCGGTGCTTCTGCTTGCGATCATCGCCTTTGTCATTTCCGGCGATGTCAGGGTCGCCGTTTCCGTTCTGCTTGTGGCGTGCCCCTGCGCCTTCGCCATAGCCACGCCGACCGCCGTGACCGCCGGTGTCTCCACCATGGCCCGCCGGGCGGTCCTCATCAAGGGCGGTATCTTCCTGGAACTTGGCCATAAGATAGACCGCCTTCTCGTGGACAAAACGGGGACATTCACCTTCGGCAGGCCCAAGGTTGAAGGCATCATCTCCTTCAACGGCAAGGGCCCGGAGGATATTCTGCGCATGGCGTGCATCGCGGAAAAATATTCCGAGCACCCGTTGGGGCGTTCCATCCTGGCCGCCGGCAGAGAGAGGAACCTCGACATTCCCGACCCGGACCATTTCGTGAGCGCCACGGGCATGGGGGTTGAAGCCCGATGGAACAGCGCGAATATCCTTGTCGGAAAGCGGGCCTTCCTGCAGGAGGCCGGTGTGCCCATCGTCTCCCGGGTTGAGCGCGAGATTGTAAAACAATCGGAACAGGGACACACCGCCGTCCTCGTCGCGCACAACGAGGAAGTGTTGGGTTTGCTGGCGATTGCCGATGAGATCCGTCCTGAGATCCCCCAAACCATCCGGCTGCTCAAGACGCTGGGGGTCAAGAGAATTACCATGCTGACCGGCGATCATCCCCAGGTAGCCGAAGCGGTGGCCAGGGCGATCGGCGTTGATGATTTCCAGGCCGAAATGCTCCCCGAGCAGAAGCAGGAGTATGTCAGGAAACTGCAGGCCGAAGGCCATATCGTCGGAATGATCGGCGACGGCATCAACGATGCCCCGGCCCTCGCGCTGGCCGATGTGGGGATCGCCATGGGCGCCGCCGGCACGGACGTGGCCATAGAAACGGCCGACGTCACCCTGATGAACGATGATATATCAGGTGTCGCCGATTTTATGTGGATGTCGGCGAAAGTCCTGCGTCGGATCAAACTGAACATCTTTTTTTCCATGATCTACAACGTCATCGGGCTCACCCTGGGCGTCATGGGATTGATGACACCGATTATTGCGGTCATCTTTCAGGAGGCGGGTTGCGTGACGGTCGTCTTCAGTTCCACTCTTCTGCTCTGGTCAAAGCGTGAAACGGCGGCTGGGTGAGAAGTAAAAGCAGGGGAGTAGAATCTCCGGAAGGGAGAATGACATGAAAAACCGAGTAACTACGACGGACGAGACCCGCATACGGCGGATCGTCCGGGATGGGTATGCGAAGGTGGCGAAGGGACAGAAATCGTGCTGCGGGCCTTCGTCTTCGTGCTGTTCGGGCGGCACGGCCGAGTCCATAAGCGCGCACGTAGGCTACTCTGAAGAGGATCTCCGGGCGGCTCCCGAGGGGGCGAACCTCGGCCTCGGGTGCGGGAACCCGCTCGCACACGCGTCGCTGAAGAAGGGGGAGACGGTTCTCGACCTCGGCTCGGGCGCGGGCTTCGATTGTTTTCTCGCGGCCCGCAGGGTGGGGAAGACGGGGCGGGTTATCGGCGTGGACATGACGCCCGAGATGATCCAAAAGGCCCGGGAGAACGCACGGGGATGGGGATTGGGGAATGTAGAGTTTAGGCTCGGGGAGATCGAGAAACTCCCCGTCGATGACGATTCCGTGGATATCATCATCTCGAACTGTGTGATCAATCTCTCGCCGGACAAACCGCGGGTATTCCGCGAGGCGTTCCGGGTCCTGAAGCCCGGTGGGAGGCTGATGGTGTCCGACATCGTGCTATGCAGGGAACTCCCGGCGGCGATCAGGGATTCCGTATCGGCCTACGTCGGATGCATCTCGGGGGCGCTTCTCAAGGACGAGTATCTAGGCGCCCTTAAAGCCGCGGGGTTTGGAGGGATCGAGGTCCTGGATGAGCGGGCGTTCCCGATCGCGGATATGGCCAATGACGTAACGGCGAAGGCGGTCGTGGAGGCGTACGGGTCAAGTCCGGAAAAGATACGGGAGCTGGAAGAGTCGGTCGTGAGCATCAAGGTGGAGGCGGTCAAGGGAGGGAGCGCGGCTCCATCAGCGGGGAGGAACAGGCGATGAGCGCCTCGGCGAAACAGGCCGCACGGGGGCTGGGTTTTTCGAGAGGTATCTCACGGTGTGAGTTATCCTTTGCATCGTCGCCGGGATATTCCTGGGACGGATCGCCCCGGGGGTTGCGACGTTCCTGAGGGTTCTATCGATCAAAACGCCGGGGTCAGATCCTGGAGTGGCTCTATTCTTTACCGAATCGTTTTGCCCTGTCGATCACGTTCTTGCGGATGCTCTCGTAAAAGAGCACGTAGTCATAATCGTGATAGTCGCCGAAATCCGCGTTGAGGATGGGCATCTCCGGACCCGAGCCCGGGAAGCCCGGTACAACGGGTTTTTCGACGATCAGGACCCGCCCGGAGGCGTCAGCCCCGGTGACCCCCGGGACCAGCGGCGGAGGGTCACCGGCCGGGTTATAAAACGGGAGTGAGCCCGGATTGCTTGATGCAGGAACCTCCTCCCCGTTCAACTCCCACGAGAGGGGATTGACCTGGACGAGGGCCAGCCCCTCCGCTTTCCTGTATGCCCCGCCAAACCAAATCGCCATGTCGCGGGTAAGGAAGCGCGGGTGCCCGTCGCGCGTATAGGAGGTCCAGCTTATGACGCCGCCCGTGTCGGTTGCGGTGCGGGAGGGCCGGATTCCGGGGATCTCCCTTGGGATGGCCATCCCGATGAGATAGGCGGCCACGATCCTTTTCTGGAGGGGCGCGCCGATAATCTTCTCCTGGAGGAGGCGAAGGGCGTGGTTGCTCCCCTGGCTGTGTCCGGCGAGCATGAAGGGCCGCCCATGATTGTACTCCAAGATGTAACGGTCGAAGGCCCGCGCCACATCGGAGTAGGCAAGATCAAGGGCCTGAACGCCGGAAAGGGTCTCATAGTCGAGAAAGGCATAGAGGGTTGCCTGCCGGTAGCGCGGCGCATACACGCGCGCCCCCGCATTGAACGAGCTTGCCAGGTATTTCATTACGAGCGACGCCGCCTGCACCGCGTCGGGATCGTCGATCGGCCCGTTCCACGAGGCCGCCTTCAGGTAGCCCGTGGGATGGACGAAGAAGACGTCCGCCACGGCGGTCGCCTGCGCCTCCGGATAGCGCGTATTGGGCGGGGCGGCGTTCGCATCGTCTTTTCTCCAGGGAAGCGCAGCCCACGCGTTGGGCGACCGGTAATCCGGCGAGGGAGATAACGGTGTCTCCTCGAAGAAAGAAGCGGGGCGCAGAGCTTGCTTTAGTTTCCGCTGGACATCGGGATCGAGGGTCGCTCCTGTAACGATCCCGGATCGCGAACCTGATACGGCGTACTCATTACTCATGGGACCCCCGGGACCGCAGGAGACCGAGTGACAGCCGGCCAGAGATGGTTTCAGCTATATCTTCTTGCCGCACTCCTGGCAAAACTTCGAGTCATCTTCATCTGTCAATAGTCGAGGTGACCCTGATGTTTTGCTGGCACCGTTATTAACGACCTTGATGCGTTCGATCATGTCACCGGATATTTCGGCGGCCCGGGTTGCGAACCGATGCGATAGGTCCGCGGGCGGCGCCTGGGGCCCTGATTCCGGCGGCTCGCCAGGCGAGCGGTTCCTGCTCGAAGATCGTTCATCCGGTATAGTTGGCAAATCGCGCGCCCATCTCAAAGGCCTTTTGGCAGTCTTTTGGGAATACCTCCCTGCGTCTCCTTGATTTCATTTCAGGATCAAAGCGAGGCGCGACTACCTTCGAATAATCCTCAAATTGACAGGTATCGCAGCAGATGAGCATCTCACTTGACCCGAAGATTATTCTGAGAAGGCGCTCAATACTCGCCAAGCGCTGGCTATAGCCGAACTCGGCCATTTGCTCCTCGTTGACATTCATTGTATAAATAAAGCCCGTTGGTATCTTCCGGGGGAAGAGAGATTCCGGCGGATCGGTGTATTTGATGCAGGGAAATACCAAGCGCTCCATGAATGACTGCATCTCCCCGGTTACGCTCCCTAGATAGATCGGAGAGCCGAAGATAACCGCATCCGCCGCCTTGACCTTCTTGAAGATCGGCGATAGATCGTCTTGTACCGCGCATTTTCCATAGCTCCTTCCGCCCTTTTCCTTGCAGGCGAAACAACTGATACATCCCTTGTAGCGCAGATCATAGAGATGGATAAGCTCGGCCTCGGCGCCCTTTGATACAGCACCCTCGAGGATTTTTTTGAGCAGGGTTGCCGTATTCCATTCCTTTCTAGGGCTGCCATTAAATGCCATGACTTTCATTTGTATATCCTCCCCGCTAACAACTATTGCACACATCCTAGACTATCCCCGCATGGACCGCAATATTGTATTGCCGCCGCCGATTGGGCAGTCCCCATGCTATCAGTGGAACGCGCGCCTGTTCATCGGTCCATCGGCATAGTGAGAGAGAAGCAGCGGACATGCTTTACAGGTGGGGGATTTTGGGGGCTGGCTTTGGCCTAAATTCTTTTTGATCTGGCCACCGACGTCGTTATCGAATCATCTTCTCTTAGTGTATAGTAGAGGTCTGACCCCGATGGCTTCTGGCTTCGTTCGATGTAACCCTGGTGCCCGCCGGGATCTACTGTGTACTGTGCACGGACCGGGACCACGCTCAATCAGTGCACCACCCCGTTGGTGCAGAAGCTGACGGCGACCTTCGCGTTCTTGGTCCGCGTGCGGCATTCCTCCAGCGCGTTGCGCTCGGCGTCGGCGCGGTTGCCGGCGTAGCCCCAGCCGTACGCGCTCTTGTCGTCGCCCAGTGCCAGGGCCATCCAGCAGCAGACGTTCTTCCCGACCATAACCTTGGCATCAGGGTCCCCGCAGAACTGCACTGCTCGGGTGACATCACCGCGACCGTAGCCGCTGGAGTAACCCCATTTGCCCGTCGCGGTCGAGTAGGCGATGACACCGGATACCCGCATCTGGCGAGAATTGATGCTGTAGACGACTTTGGCCCCGCTCATCCGTTGGCGCGCGATCTCCAACGCAAACTGCTCGGCTCTCTCCTGGTTGGGACCCCACCCGACTCCCCAACCTTGATCTCCCGAGGCCGCCGGTTGGCCCAACGCCAGGGCGCACCAGCCATTGCAGCAAAGCACCACGACCCGGGCGTCGGCGGCGTTGCAGCTCTCGCGCGCGACGCGGACTGCGTTGTCCTGGCTCGTCCACTCGCAGGTGGAACCATACTTGCCCGTCGAGGGCGAAAAGGCGATGGCGGCCCAGAAGTCGGTTTTGTCGTAATCGGTCTTGGATTCGCGGGGGATGCCCGGCTCCCATTCGACAACACCCACCACCGGTCCGTCATCGGCGCACAACGCCTGGGCCGTCAACAGCATGCTCGTCAAAGTTGTCAGGAGAACTTTCATTTTCATCGGATCTCCTAATGATCGATAAGAATTTGCCCGGAGAATGATTCAGGGTCAATGTACAAAATCTTTTGTCCTACAGCAAATGGGAATATATAACGCCCTATAGACGACTGCGTTTCATCACTCGCGCTCCCCCGATAAACCGGAGAGCCGAAAATACCTATATCAGCGTCCTCCGTTTTCTTCACGATCGGCATCAGATCGTCTTCTACCTGTTCGCAAAGACTCACAAACGGGTTTTGATGCTTTAATGAACTGCCATCGGTTTGTCCGGATTCTTTGGCCTTTTGAGCAGGAATACGAACGGGACGACACAAAGCATAAGCAGTGTAGCGACGTAAAATGCGTCGTTAAAAGATAACAGGTTGGATTGCTTGACTAATTGCCCGTAGATAACCCCATGTGCCCCGGCAACAGTTGCCTCCCCTGTTCTATATCCTAACGCAGCCATCGCGTTATTCATGCCGAGTTGATAACGGGGATCAAAAGGGTTTAGCTGCTCGGAAAGGCGGAACTGATGGAACTGTGCCCTTCTGGCAAGAAGAGTAGTCATGATCGCGATACCGAAACTTCCTGCAATATTCCTCAGGAGGCTGAATATACTGGTCGCATTCCCCATCTCTTCCTTTTTTATGGTACTGAAGGCAAGACTTGTCAAAGGCACAAAGATCATCCCCAATCCGAATCCCATGATAATCCTTGAAAATGCTATCGTGTTATAATCGATATATGCGTTAAACTGAGACATCGTATAGATAGAATACGTGGTGACGAGCAGGCCAGCGGCCAACACGGCTTTCGGATTGACTTTTTGGACTAATATTCCGGAAATGCCCATCGAAAACAGGGTCGCTATACCGCCGGGCGCCAGGACCATTCCGGAGAGAAAAGAAGTGTAGCCTAAAAGCTGTTGCACAAATAGCGGAAGAAGCACAATACTCCCAAAGAGAACGAAAAATGCTACGCACTGAATCACATTCGCGCTTGCGAAGGAAACGTTTTTAAATTCCCGTAAATTTAGAATGGGATCCTTCTTCCTTAACTCCCAAAAGACAAATGCAATAAGGCACACGATGGATACTATTGCCAAACGCATGATAAATTGGGAAGAGAACCAGTCTTCGCGTTGGCCTTTATCCAACATAACCTGTAGGCAGCCGATTCCGACTACGATCAAGCCCAATCCGATGTAATCGATCTTCTCCCGTATACGTTTTAAATAGGGAGGGTCCTGGATAACTAGCATGATCATCAATACCGAGATCATACCAATGGGTATATTGATGTAAAATATCCAGTTCCACGACCAGTTATCTGTAATCCAGCCGCCCAAGACAGGACCGACAATCGGACCGAACATAACGCCGACGCCGAAAATTGCCATGGCCATACCGTACTCTGCGGGAGGAAATGCCTCAAGGAGTATGGCCTGTGAGATCGGCTGCAGCGCACCTCCTCCTATCCCCTGAATAATCCTGAATAATATCAGGGCGGAAATGCTGGTTGCGCTCCCGCACATGAATGAACTCGCGGTAAACAGTGTCACTGAAAATAGGAGGTATCGCTTTCTGCCGAACACCGTGCTCAACCACCCCGTCAAGGGAATGATTATTGCGTTGGAAACCAGATATGCCGTAATTGCCCAGGTAGCCTCGTCAATTCCCGCGGAAAGCGACCCGCGGATATGATCAAGCGAGACATTGACAACCGAAGTATCGATTACTTCAAGCAGGGTCGGCAGTACCACCGCTAACGCGATGATCCATTTACTGGGATTGTTCATTCTTTGTAATAATGGTCGAAACGCACGACATGCCTATGCGCAGCACATGATCCTTGTTGGTATTTTTATCAAACACGATCTTGACCGGGATTCTCTGCACGACCTTGACGTAATTACCAAGCGCGTTTTCCGGAGGAAATAGCGAAAAGGCGGCGCCCGTCCCGGCCATGATGCTGTCCACCTTGCCTGTGAACACCTTGTTCGAATAGGTATCCACTCTGACAAGTACCCGCTGGCCTTTTCGTACATTCTTCAGCTGCGTTTCTTTGTAATTTGCAGTAAGCCAAATATCATTGAGCTCGATAATCGCCATAAGCGGTTGCTCTACTTTTATCTGATTGCCTGTTTCCACGGCTTTTTTGGTTACAAATCCCTCAGCCGGAGAATAGATCTTCGTATAGAGAAGGTTCTGCCGGCTGATATTCAGCTGCTGCTCGGCGGAGGAAAGTTGCGCCTTCGCCAGGGTATAGGCGGTGAGCGCATTTTCATATTTTTCCCTGGGGATGACCTTGCCGTTAAAGAGCGACTCGGCGCGATCGCGATCGCGCACCGCCTGGTCAAGCGTTGCCTTACGTACTGCAAGGTTGGCCGCGGATTCGTTCATCTTTAAAATGAAATCCACGGAATCTATTTCCGCCAGCAGATCTCCTTTTTTAACCGGCTGGTTATCCTCCACATGCACCTTCAACACCGTACCGGATACCTTGGAGGCGATGGTATGGATTCTCCCGTCGATGTACGCGTCATCGGTGGTCTCGCGGTGCAGGTTGTGCACGATATAGATGCATCCGCCAATCATACCCGCGATGACAAGCCCGGACAAAATCTTTATTACTTTCCGTCTCTTAGGGTCTTGAAGATTTGTCATTTATACTCTCCATTTTTTCGTAAATCATGGGCAGGTCCACCCCTGCCGAATACATGAGCTTGGCATAGTTGCGTCTCATTTCATACTCAGCGGTGAAATAATTGGCCTGGGCCCTGGTCTGCAGGCTTATCGCTTCCAGCACGTCGGTGGTGGTAGCGCCCCCTGCATTGTATTTAATACGGTAAAATCGCACATTTTCACCTGCTTGCTCCAAGGCGTCCTTGGCTACCCGTACTTTTTCGCAGGCATTTTCTAAGCCGTAATAGCTATCTTCAATCTCAAATTTTATATCTTCAATCAGTTTCCCTTTTTCCTCATCAAGCTTCTTCTGCCGGTCGCGTTCCTTGACTAATTGCGCGCGGGCAGCTCCACCGTCATAGAGATTGACTTTCGCCCCCAATTCAACGGACCAGGTATCCTCATGAGTGGCGAATCTGTTTTGCTGATGCGCGTACCCCGTGTCGGCATAAACAACGGGGAGATTCTCAACCGCCTTGGCCTTCTGGGTCAACGCCGAAGCCTTGATCTGGCCCTCATAAAATACAATTTCCGGACGCAAGGTCATGGCGGCATTCCAGGCCTTGCCCATATCGGGGAGCTCGGGAATAGTCATGGCAATATCCTGCACCCGGATTTTTTCCCTCAGGGGCAATGCAAGGATATTATTCAACCGGGCGATAGCTATCTCCTGGTTATTACGCGCGGTGATCAATTTTTGCTTGGCATCGGCAAGCCTTACCTTGGCCGGCAGTAGATCGTTTTCCACCGCCGAGCCATGTGCATAAAGCTGTTCTATGTCCCTGAGGTAGGCGTTAAGGCTCTCTGCTTCCTTTTCGAAGACTGAAATCATCTTCTCGGCTTCGAGCACATTGAAATACGCGATGATGAATTCAAGGACCGCCAGGCGTTTAACGCTTTCGGTGTGCGCCTGGGTGGCTTTATATGACTCCTTTGATGCCCTGAACGCATTGAGGCTTTTTCCGAAGTCAAAGATAGTCTGGTAAACGTCAAATCCATACGTAAGAGGATTCCTATCTCCGGTCTCTATCGACAACGAATCGAATATCATGCCCGGAGCAGTGCTGTTGAATGTCTTATTGAGGTATCCGCTTAGCTGGGGAAGGAGCGCTGAACGCGCAAGGAGCGAATCCTGAAAAGACATGGCATTATCTGGAATGGCGACCTTTATCATGCGGCTATTCTTTAACACCAGCTCTATGCCCTGGGGGATCGTTATCAGGCGGGACTTCATATGTTCAAGCGTGGAAGGATCCGGGTCCGAGGCACAGGCGCAACGGCCCCCAAGGCGCGCCGCGAGCAGAATAACCACCATGCGTGATGCTATCGGTTTATTAGACATCAGGTATCTTCTCTTCGTCCCATTTCAAAATAAGTTCACGCTACGCTCGGTCACGCCATGAAATTCTTTTTCCCGCCGATGCACATCCGCCTGCTGCATCCATCCGCGTGCCTTCTTCTACTTCTTGCCGGCTGCTGACATGCTTTCTTCCAGTTCCGGCGTTTTTCTGACTCCAAGCCCGTTCCAGAGCAGCCTCAATTGGCGTGCATAGTGGTACGCTTTATTCTGGTTGTTTTCGAATTTTGCGGTCATCAGGGTGCCCCCCAGCAGTGTCAGCAGGGAAATCAAGACATCCTCGACATCGGTATTCCGCGGGAGCTCGCCGTTCTTGAGCGCGTGTCTCAAACACTGCGTGAAGAATCCTTCGATGCTCGTTGTCGAGATATTCTCCATGCCGGCATACTCAGGATACACGAGTTGCTTTTCGCTATTGAGGATAACAATCATTCTGGGTTTTTCTTTTTGGATGATCATGATGGCGATCAGCTGGTTTATGAGATTTACATTGGTCAGTTCTTCGGCAAATTTCATGAATATGGTATTGATCATGGCAAGATATTTTCCCGGCATGACTTCCTGCCTGGCCCTCCATATGATTTTCAGGGTCAGCAGGTTCATGTAGTAATTTATGATGTCGATTTTTTCCGGAAAGTAATTGAAGAAAGTGCCCTCGGATATTTCGACCTCCTTGCACAGCTCCCGGATTGAGATGTCGTCATACCGGCAGTGTTGTAGCCGCTTTATAAGGGCGTCCACGATGGTGATCTTGGTCAGGGCATGTTTTCTTTCCCGCAGCGAATATTTCTTCTCTTGCATATTCCCCCCACCAATTTATAGTGTAGTGTATTATTATATACTACTATATTTTTACATCAAGCGCGATTTTGGTAATAGTTTAGCTCATTGAAGTGATGGATGCGGGCAAGAGGGTAGCGGCTGCG
>JBAXOY010000001.1:0-99659 GCA_037133055.1 Chlamydiota bacterium | reverse complement strand
CCGGGACGCAGATGAACGCAGATCGTCAGGATGGACGCTGATAAGACTATGGCGTGAAGGTATAAAGAGAAACGACATTCGGGACGCAGATGAACGCAGATACTACAATGATTCAAGATTGAAGGAAATGGAAAAGGATATTGGGGACGCAGATGAACGCAGAGTACGCAGATAAAACTACGGTTGAAAGTTCAAGGGAATACGCGGGAAGTGAAGGAGGCTCCGCGTCCCATTCATTCTTGAAAATCATGTGCGGTTTCTTTATCTGCGTTCATCTGCGAAATCTGCGTCCTGAATGCCTCTTTACTTTAAACTTTAGGCTGTTGTCCCATCCGCGTGCATCCGCGGCGATCCGCGTCCAAAAGTATTTTGTCGTATTTTATATCCTGTCTATCCTGACGATCTGCGTTCATCTGCGTGCTACCGTTAAAGCCGGATCAGTATAGGAGTTGTACCCCCCGAAACTGTCCCACTACGTCGCGGTCCTCCTTTTGCTTGATACCGCGTTCTCCCCTGCGCTATAGTGGGGGCTGTTCCACAACCAGGAGGCGGGGCCATGATCGCGCTGAAGACCATCTTGTTCCCCACGGATTTTTCCGACTTCTCTTTCTATGCCCTCGACTATGCGGTGAGCTTCGCCCGGCAGTACGGGGCGAAACTCGTGCTCATGCACGTGGTGGACGTGTTCCTCAGCGACCCCGCGTATTTCGCCCCGTACATCCCCGACAGGAGCATGTTCGGGGATTTTGAAAAAAAATCCCGGGAGCGGCTCGATGAGATCGCGAAAACGAAGGTCCCGGGCGGCATCCCGGTGGAGATCGTGGTGAAGCAGGGGCGCCCGTTCGTCGAGATCGTGCGGGAGGCGAGGGGGCGCGAGGTAGACCTCGTTGTGATCGCGACGCACGGACGGACCGGCCTGAGCCACGCCATGTTCGGGTCGACCGCCGAGAAAGTCGTCCGCAAGGCCCCGTGCCCCGTGCTCAGCATCAAGCACCCGGAACACGAGTTCGTCATGCCATGACGTATAAAATATTCCCGCAGACGGCCTCCTCCTGTGGTATAATCCCCCGTTTGGGCGCCGGGGTTTGTTTATGGCCCACGGGTAAGTATATAACTTATTCTGCGGGAAAAAGATGTACATCACGCAAGGGAGGAAGTTCAAATGGCGGTAGTGATCAGGATGAGAAGGATGGGCAGGAAGAATGAGCCCTATTTCCGCATAGTGGCGACGGACAAGCGCTGCCCGCGGGATGGGCGTTTTCTCGAGATTCTCGGGACGTACAGGCCTCTCGACGAGGGGAAGAATTTTGACCTGAAGAGGGAGCGCATTCTCTACTGGCTGGGCGTGGGCGCGCAGGTTTCCGGCGCGGTCTCGACCTTCCTCAAAAAAGAGGGGATAGAGAAGGAGAAGAAGTCGAAAGGCGCCAGAAAGGCTGAAAAATAAGGGACGACGCCCGCCGGCGAGGAGGGTGAGACACCGATGAAGGAGTTCATCGAATATGCGGTGAAGGCGATTGTCGATCACCCGGAAGAGGTGGCCGTGACGCAGATAGACGGCGAAAAGACCGTAATCTTCGAACTCCGCTGCAACCCGGGCGACATCGGCAAGGTGATAGGGAAGAGCGGCCGCACGATCAAATCCATCCGCACGCTCATCGACTCCGCTGCGGCGAGGGCGAATCTGCGGGCCACGCTTGAGATTATCGAGTAGCGCCCCGCCTGGGGCCCGGGGGTACCGTCACCGTTGAAAATCGATGTGCTGACCCTTTTCCCCGGGATGTTCTCGGGCTACTTCGACGAGAGCATCATGAAGCGCGCGCGGGAGAAGGGAATTCTCGACCTCGCCGTCCGCAATCTCCGTGACTGGGCCGTGGACAGGCACCGGACGGTCGACGACACGCCGTACGGCGGCGGGGCCGGCATGGTCATGATGGCCGAGGTTCTCGCGGCCGCGGTCGAGGAGCTGCGCGGGGAGGAGACCCGCGTGGTGATCCTTACGCCGCAGGGGAATCCGCTGGACCACGCGGGCGCTGAGCGGCTGTCGCGCGAAAGCCACCTCCTCCTCGTCAGCGGGCACTACGAGGGGATCGACGAGCGGGCCCGCGAGCTGCTGGCGGACGAGGAGATCTCCGTGGGGGATTTCGTCGTCAGCAACGGGTCGCTGGCGGCGATGCTTTTGATCGACGCCGTGACGCGGCTTCTCCCGGGGGCGGTGGGGGACGCGCGGTCGGTGCGGGAGGATTCGTTCTGCGACGGGCTCCTCGATTATCCGCACTACACGAAGCCGAGGAGCTTTCGCGGGATCGAGGTCCCCGGGGTGCTGCTCACGGGGGACCACGAAAAGATCAGGCGATGGCGCAGGCGCGAGGCGCTGCGGCGGACCATGGAGCGAAGGCCCGACCTGCTCGCGCGGGCGCCGCTTACGGAAGAGGACCGGTCGATGCTCCGGGAACTCCGGGGCGGCATTTGACAAATCAAGGAGAGATGGAGATGAAGATTATCGAGGATATCGAGAAGGGGTTTCTCAGGAAGGACCTGCCGGAGTTCAGGGTCGGCGACACCCTCAAGGTCCACGTGAAGATCAAGGAGGGCGACAAGGAGCGGATCCAGCTTTTTTTGGGGCAGGTGATCGCGCGGAAGGGGAGCGGCATCAACGCCTCCGCGACGCTCAGGAAGATATCCTACGGCGAGGGCGTGGAACGGGTCTTCCTCATCAATTCGCCCATGATCGCCAGGATCGAAGTGGCGAAACGGGAGCAGGTCCGCAGGGCCAAGCTCTACTACACCCGCGAGAGCATGAGCGGCAAGGCCCATTAACCGACCCGCGGCTCCCGCCGGGCATGTCCGTGCAGAACAAGCGACTGGGAGACAGGGGAGAGGATCTGGCCGCGCGGTTCCTCCGCGGGAACGGCTACCGGATCCTTGCGCGGAACTACCGCTGTCCCCGCGGCGAGATAGACCTCATCGCCCGCGACGGGGAGATCGTCGTCTTCGTCGAGATCAAGGGGAGAAGCACGATGCGGTTCGGCTCTCCCTTGGAGGCGATCACCCCCGTCAAACGCCGCCGCCTCGCCGTGACGGCGCACCACTATCTCTCCGCCTGTTCCATGCGCCTCGCCCGCACGCGCTTCGACGTGGTGGGAATCCGATGGATGCCGGGCGGGGGCGGGGAGTGTACGCTCGTCCGGGACGCGTTCCGTCTCGAGTAGCGCCTGTGTGAGCCAGATGCGGATCGACCCGAAACCGGTTGCGCGGATTCTCGTGTGCGTGACGGCGCTTATCGCCGCCGGCTGCTCGGTGCCGACATCCTTCGAACAGGCCAGAAACGTCGATATGGCGCTCCGTGAGGGCGACGACGCGGTGGCGGACGCGGAGTACGACGCCGGCCTGGAGTCCTACATACGGGCGAAGGGCCTCCTCATTTCCGCGCGGCAAATGGGGTACTGGATCTTCTCCGACGAGAAGAAGCTCACTTCCATCGACGAGAAAATCAGGGAGTGCGAGCGCCTCGCGGTGGAGGACGGGCTCATCCGCGTCGGCGAGCGCCATCTCAGCGGGGATTCGCTCGGCGCGGCGCTCACCGACGAACTGAGGAGCATGTTCCGCGAGAATCCCACCGGCCCGGGCGCGCGCGAGCGGGTTGTCCCGGACGAGCTGGAGGCATCGTGCGGCGAGGAGAGGGACGGCAGATTCGACGTGACGCTCACGGTGGTGGTGAGGAGCGCCGAGGACGGGGGGGAGTTCGACCAGGACGCGTGGGGGCTCGTGCGCTTCCTCATGGAGGGCGGGTGGGGGCACGGCTTCTGCTTTCATACCGCGCATCGCTTCGCCCAGCGCCCATGGATGGGGGGAGAAACGGGATGGGGGCGCTCCGGGAAGGAAAACGCGGCGAATCATTTCATAGGGCTCAAGGGGAAGATCGACCGGCTCACGGTCCGCGTGGCAAGGGGGCAGTTTCGCCAGGAGCCGGGCGACGGTTACGGCGCGCGCGGCTACCAGTCGCTCAAGGCCGTGGGCCCGTACTGGCGGAAGGAGCCGTATCGAAGTTTCGCGCTGGGGCATGCCGACGCGGAGCGGTTGAACTGGGGCGAGGCGGACCGGATCCCGGATGCGACGCTCTACGGGCTCATGACCATCGCCGCGGGAGCGGAGCCGATGCCGGGGGCGACCGCCGAAGTCGGGATACGATAACAACGGTTCAAGCAGTTCAAGCGGTTCACGCGGTGAAAGGCGAAGGGGGGGAGCGATGCGTAAGTTTTTGTGGCATGCGGGGGCGGCGCTCGTCTGCTGCGCCGGGTGTGTCACGGGGATAAACCAGGACACAATCAGCGTCCAGACATTCCCGGCGTTCGAGAAACACGACCGGATTCGCAAGGTCGCCGTGGTGCCTTTCATGGAATACTTCGTGACCCGGGGGGAGACCAAGACCATCATGGGCGTGCCCGAGCGGATAACCCGGGACAACGGCAAGGTCATCTGCGATATCTTCACCTCGGAGCTGAGGAAGAGGGTGAAGTTCAAGGTGGTCGGGCCGGAAAAGGTCGCGCAGTATTTCGGGAAGCGCGGGGAGAAGATCGCCGGGATCCTCGTGCGTAAAGACGTGCTGCGCGTCGGCGCGATGCTCAGGGCGGACGCCCTCGTCATGGGGCAGGTGGACAAGTGCTCCACCTATAAATACCGCCAGCACAACAACTCCAAGGTCGACGTACAGGTCCGCATGGCCGACACGGCGACGGGCGAGCCGGTCTGGCAGGGGAGCATCCTCGTCGACGACACGGGCCTGCCGCACGAGGTGGCGACGCGCGGGATCGGGCTGATGCTCGACCAGCTCATGAGCAAGCGGGGGAGCGGGGGCGAAAAGAAGAACGACGCGCTCAAGGGGCTGCTCGACTGATAAAGGAGTTCGGCGATGGCGGTGTGCGCGCGGTGCCGCGCGGAGATCCCGCCGGGGATCTTCACGTACGAGGGGGATGACGGCAGGGCACTGTGCCCGCGGTGCTTTCGGGGGAGCTGCGGGGATGACGACAGGCCGGGGCCGCGCGGGTTTGCGCTGCTCCGCGGGCTCGCGGTCGCGTTCAGGGTGTGCGCGGTCACGGGCCTCGCGGGCGGCGCGGCGATCGCCCATCTCGGGCGCGAGGGGGTATGGCTTATCCCGGCGGCCGGCCTTGTCCTCGGAGCCGGCGTGTTTTTGGGGTGCCTCGCACTGGCGGAACTCATACGCCTCGGCCTGTCGGTCGAGGCGTCGCTCAACAGGTTGTCGGGCGCCGTGGAGCGCATCGAAGGAGTCCTTTATGAGGGGGAAGACGCCGGCGGGCGTCACGGCTGAGAGGAAAGCCCCCGTGCGCGGGTGGCGGGAACGGTCTGCGGCGCGCCTGGTGGCGGCGTTCGTGATCTCGACGGTGGCCGCGCTCGGGCTCTATGCCGGCTATAAGTATTTGTTTCCCTTCAGGGCGGTGCTGCAGGGGGTATGCCTCTCCTGCGGAGCCAAGACCAGGCTCGGCCCGATGGGATGGGCGGATTTCTGCACGCGCCATACCTCCCTTACCCTCCTGCCCCCGCTCATGGTGATCGCCGAGGCGATAAGCCTTTCCTGCTCCGCGATCTCCGGGTGGCTCATCCTGCGGCGATTCGCCAACTGGGGCGGGAGCACCGTGTCCCTCGGGCTCATGCTGCTCTGCGTCGCCGCGATGGCGCTTTACGTTTTTACGGCCTCCGGTCCGCTCCACATGGCGCACCATTTCGCGTTCGCCCTGTTTCTGCTCCTCTACACCCTCAGCGCCGCTTACGTGGACAGCGTGGAGTCGTTCATCATGGTGGCGTCGGTTGCGGTGGGGATCGCGGTGCTGCTCACCCTCGTCATACAGTTCATTAACTGGATCGTGATGGGGTACTGGGGATTTTTTCGCTGAGGTGAACCGGAGGGACCGACTGATGAGACCGGCGGTGATTGCGGCGCTGTGTGGTGCGGCGGTGCTCCCCTCCTGCGGGGGAAGGGAGCCAGGGGAGACCGGGGGAGGCGCACAAGGCGCCATTCTCTGGAGCGCCTCGATCCCCGATGCATTGAAGGCCGCCGGGGAGCAGGGGAAACCGGTCATGGCGGATTTTTTCTCGGAGCGGTGCAGCTGGTGCGGAAAGCTCGACCGGGAGACCTACGCGGACGCTGCGGTCCGGGAACTAGCGGAGAAGTTCGTGGCGGTCAGGGTGGACGTGGGGAAGGACCCCGCGGCGAGCCGCGCCTACGGCATCCCCGCGCTTCCCACGGTTCTCTTTATGAATGCCGGGGGGAGGGTGGTGCACCGGGTGGTGGGATTCAAGCCCCCCGGCGCGTTCCTTCAGGAGATGAGGAAGGCGCTCGATCCGGCGCGGTGAAGCGGCGCGTCATTCCCTGTCGCGGCCTGCGAGCGCCCAGACGCCGATGAGCGCCAGGACGAACAGGATTATCTGCACGCAGATCCCCGCCCAGTTGCGCGCGGTCCAGCCCGAGGGCCCCACGGGCTCGGTGGACTGAGCCGTGCAGGTCATCGCGGACAGTGCGGCGATCACGGCACACAGTATTTTTTTGAACATGGCACACCTCCCCCCCGGCGCGCGCCGTCAGCGTGTCCGGGTGTGGCGGCGCCGGCGCCGATGCCCCTCCCGCGCCACGGCGATGATCCTGTCGAGCAGGCGGGGAAAGCTCAGGCCCGCCGCCCGGGCGGCCTGCGGGAGCAGGGAGGTCTTCGTCATGCCCGGGATGGTGTTGGTCTCGAGCACGGTGAGCCCGCGCCCTCGCATGATCATGTCCGTCCTCGACATCCCCGCGCAGCCGAGCGCCGCGTGCGCGCGCAGCGCGAGGTCCTGCGCCCGGGCGGTCATGGCCGCCCCGATGCGCGCGGGCGTGATTTCGACGCTCGCGCCGGGCGTATATTTCGCGTGGTAATCGAAGTACGCGCCCGTCTGCGGCACGATCTCCGTGGGCGGGAGGGCGACCGGCGGCCGCCCCCCCGGGGTGTCGAGCACGGCGCAGGTGACCTCGATCCCCTCGACGAGCTTCTCGGCGAGCAGCCGGTCCCCGTACCGGAGCGAGGCGGGGGCTCGCCGCGCAAGGTCGGCCGCCGATCCGCAGACGCTGACGCCGACGCTCGACCCGAGCCGCGACGGTTTCAGGAAACAAGGGAATCCCACCAGGCGCGCCACCGCCCGGGAGATTTCTCTTCGGCCGCTTCTCCAGTCGCGCGCGTCGATGACGCAGAACGAGGGCGTCGGGATCCCGTGGGCGCGGTAGATCTCCTTTGCCTTGATCTTGTCCATCGCCAGCGCGCTCGCGCACACGTCCGAGCCGGTGTAGGGGATGTCCAGCATCTCCAGCAGGCCCTGGATCGTGCCGTCCTCGCCGTACGGGCCGTGCATCGCGATGAAGGCGCACTCGACGCGGTCCTTCACGAGGCGCGTGACGGCGGCGCCCGCCGGACCGAAGCGGGGCCTCGCAGCCCCGCGCCGTCCCGCGGGCGGGTAGCCCTGCGCGGCGTGCCACCTGCCGTCCCTCGAAATGACGACCGGTTTCACGCGGTATTTCCTGCGGTCGAGGTTGGCGAGCACCATGGCGCCCGTGGCGCGCGAGATGTCGTGCTCGGCGGTCCGTCCTCCCATGATGACCGCAATGCGTATCCGCTTCATGGGGGTAGTATTACCCGTCTCCCCCGGACGCGCGCTTCTTCGACGGCGAGCTCCGATGGATCGTGATGGGGTCGAATTTGACCGGGGGCGGCTCCTTCTCCCCGCCGGACAGGGCGGCGCGGTACTCGATGTTGGTGATGCGGGGGCGGTAGCCGTTTCCGGATACCTCGACGTAGATCCGCTCCGGGGCGGTCGGCAGCCACCAGACGGGGATCCCGAGCCACATCCACCGCTCGTAGCCGTATATGAAGGTGGTGTCGAATACGCCGTTCTTGTCCGTCAGGATGCCCGTATTGAGCCTGATGTCCAGCTTCTCACGGTCGTCGGCGATGTCTATGCAGGCGCCCTCGACCGGCTCTTTCGTGCCCGCGTCGATCACCTGGCCGTGGACCCGTATCGGGGCCTCGATCATCTTCCATCCGCATCCCGAAAGGAGCCACGCGGCGCAGGCGGTCGTCGCGACTGCAGTGATCGTACGCATTGCGGACCTCCCCTTGCGGCGACGGCGCCCGGAGCGCCTCAGAAAAAAGCGTCGCACCTGATCCCGTGCCCGCGACAACATTCTAGAATATTCCGGCCGGTTTGTTGATAATAATCTTTTGTGGCCCGGGCGACCCTCGCGGGCAGGGACGCATCGTACGCCCTCAGGGCGGGGATGAGGCGGCCGGCGAGGCGGGGGAAATAGTGAAGGTCGTCGAGCATGACGCGCCGCACCCCCGCCCCTGCAAGACCGCGGATAAGCCCCTCGATGCCCCGCTCCGTGACGAACGGGATGACGGGGGCGATGAACACGGACGTATCGATCCCCGCCCGGGCCAGCGTATCGAGGGCCAGGATCCGCTCGGGGACCGGCGGGGCCCCCGGCTCGAGAAGGCGGACCGCCCCCGCGTCGCCCGTGACGATGGTGAAGGTCACGGAGATATCCCGGAACGAGCGCAGGATGTCCAGGTCTCGCGCGACGAGCGCCGACTTCGTGTGGATCACGATCGAGTGGGGGAGGGAGGCGAGCGCCTCGAGGATGCGGCGCGTGATGAGATAGCGCCGCTCCGGCGGCTGGTAGGGGTCGGTCACGGAACTCATGAAGATCCGGGAGGGCGGGGTGCGGCGGAGCGCGCGGATGAGAACGCGGACCGCGTTCATCTTCACGTCCACGAACGTTCCCCACGGCTCCTCGTGCCCCGACCATCGCTGCATGTAGTGGGCGTAGCAGTAGGCGCAGGCGTGGAGGCAGCCGACGTACGGGTTGATGGAGTAGTCCGCCCCCGGGATGCGGGAGGGGCTCAGGATCGAGCGGCAGGCGATCTCGCGGAGTTTCGCCCCCGGCGCGGGGGCGCCGGCGTCCGTCGGGCTCCTCATGGCGCCGTCCGCTCGCGCCGCAGCGCGTTGACCAGGATATGGGCCTGCCGGGTCGGCTCGGGGAGGCGGAATCCGCGGACGCAGCGGAGGACCCATCGCGCGGCGCCCGCATGGTCCATCCGGTGCCCGGGGGAGACAAAGACCGGTTTGACGCCCCCGCGCGTCCTCAGGACCGTCCCCACACGCGCGCCGTCGAACATGAGGGCGGTGCGGCAGCCCGCGCGCATGCCGGGGGGGCGGAAGGCGCCGACGAGCCGGCTCTTGGCGCACCCGATCGAGGGGGTGTCAAGCAGGAGGCCCATGTGCGCGGCGAGCCCGATCCCGCGCGGGTGGGCGATTCCCTGGCTGTCGAAGATGATGAGGTCCGGGGTGCTCCTGAGCTTTTTGAACGCGCGGAGAAGGACGGGCGCCTCCCTGAAGCTCAGGAGTCCGGGGATGTAGGGGAAGGAGACCCGCCCCCACGCGGCCGCCTGCTCGACCAGGCGCCAAGGCCTGAGCGAGAAGACGACCACGGCGGCGAAGAACATGCCGCCGCGATCCCGGTAGGAGGCGTCGGCGCCCGCGACCAGGCGCGGGGCTTCGCGGGGAGGAGTGGAGACCAGCCTCTCGCGGAGTTCCCGCTGGATTTCGACGGCCCGTGCCACGCAGGGGTTCCAGGGATGGAGCGTTCGGCATTTCATTTGTCAGCGGTGTCGCGTGCAGCTATACTATACCTCAAACCAAGGGCACGGGGATAGCATCTGTGAACCAGGCCTTCTTCTTCGCGGTCCCGATTGATTTTCTCCTCGCGCACGAGGAGCTTGCCCGCCAGCAGCGGGTGAACGCCGAGGTCTTCGCCGACGGGGATGTCCTGGAGGTCCTCGATCCGGCGCGCGTATCGGCCGCCCGCGCGCTCCTCGATTCGGCGGGGCTCCGGCGCCGCGTGCACGGCCCGATATCGGAGATGGCGCTCGGCGCCTTCGACCCGAAAATACGCGAGGTCACGCTCCACCGCTGCCGCCAGTCGATCGATTTCGCGGAGGCGCTCGGCGCCGAGTCAATCGTGGTGCACTCGGGTTTCGACATCCTCAACAAGCGGGACCTCGCGGACCGCTACTTCGCGCAGTTCGTCCCCTCGCTTCGCGCCATCGCGGGGGAGGCCGCGGGGAAGGGGCTCCGGCTCCTGGTGGAGAACACCTTCGAGCTGTCGCCGGATCTCATCCTCGACGCGGTGGAGGCGGCGGGGGCGGACAACGTGGGCCTCCTGTTCGATGTCGCGCATCATCACGTCTTCGGAAAGACGCCGGTCTCCGAGTGGCTCCTGCGCTGGGCGGGGCGCATCGAAGAGGTCCATATCACGGACAACAACGGCGACTGGGACTACCACCTCGCCCCGGGCAGGGGAACAATCGACTTCGCGGAGTTCTTCGCGGTCATCAAGGGGCTTTCCATGAGGCCCGTGTACACCTTCGAGCCGCATGACATCGAGGCCTTCGCCGATACGATGAAGTTCATACATGCGCACGCGGATTACTTCGCGTGATGCGGCTGCGGAGTGCCGGGAGCATTATTCTCCCGGGGCGCCGGGCAGACGCGCGAAACAGCGGAAAGGGGGAGTCCATGTCAAAGACGTACAAGGTCATCGAGATCATCGGGACCTCGCCGAAGAGCTTTGCCGAGGCCACGAAGAGCGCGGTCGAGGAGGCGGGGAAGAGCATCAAGGCGATGGGCTGGTTCGAGGTCGACAAGCTCGGCGGGCGCATCGACAACGGCACGGTGAGCGAGTTCCAGGTGAAGGTGAAGATCGGCTTCAAGCTCCTGAGCCCCGAGGAGTTGAAGAAGGCCTGAGCTAGGAGCCTGTCCGAGTAACCGGCGGCGGCCCGGAGGCTTGGCGTCGAGATCCATTACTTGGACCTTGGACAGGCTCCACAGGGGCTCAAAAGCATCCGGGGCCGCATGCGCGCCATCCACGTGCATACGGCCCCGTTCTTTTTAGCCTCTTTTGGGATTTGGGTTTTGGGATTTGAATCACTCCCTCCCCAGATACCCCCCGGTCCGCGTGTCCACCTTGACCATCTCCCCCTCCTTGATGAAGAGCGGCACGTTCAGCTCGTACCCCGTCTCGAGCGTCGCCGGCTTTTGAAGATTGTTGACCGAGTCCCCCTTGAAGCCGGGCGTGGTCGTCACCACCTTCAGCACCACGCTCGTGGGGAGTTCGAGCTCTATCGGCTCCTCGCCGTGGAAGAGGCCCTTGATCTCGTCGCCCTCCTTGAAATACCGCGCGGCCTCGCCGACGACGGCGGGGGAAAGGACGACGGTGCTGAAATCCTCGAGATTCATGAAGTTGTAGCCGTCCCCGTCGCGGTACTGGTACTGGAGTTTGCGGCTCTCGAGATCGACAAGCTCCACGGTCTCCGATGTCCTGAACCGCGCCTGCGTCGAGTTTCCCGTCTTCACATTGCGCATCGAAACCTGCACGTAGGCGCGCCAGTTTCCCGGCGTGACGTGCTGGTACTCGGTGATGACATGCGGCGCTCCCTGGTACAGGATCGCCACCCCCCTTCTGAGATCGACTGCGTTCGCCATGGTGTACACCCTCCCTGCCGTGCATCCGATAGTGATCCGCGCGGGGTTTTTCAGCTCCCCTCCCGGGAAGACCCGTCCCCTTACCGCGTCCCGCCGAGCGTCTCGAGGTACGGCCCCGCTTTCTGGAGCGCCTTGAACGCCTCGTCCTTCCTGCCCGCCTTATCGTAAAGCTTGCCGAGCTTGTACTGGACGTCCGCGGCGCCGGGGACGAGCTCGACCACCCGGGAGTATTCCGCGATCGCATCCTCGGATTTCCCCTGCTCCTCGTAGATCTCCCCGAGCGCGAGGTGCACGTTCGCGTTTGCGGGGCTCGCCGCCGCCGCCCTCTTCAATGCCTTCAGCGCGCGGTCGTAGTCCTTCAACTTCCAGTGGCTGTAGCCGAGAAAGAGGAGGGTGGTGGGGTTGTCCTTCTCCATCTGGAGCGATCTGTTGAGGTCCTTCAGGGCTTCCCCGAACTGGTTCAGGTAAAAGAACGCCCGCCCGCGGTGGCGGAGGGCGACGGCCGACTTCGTGTCGAGCTCTGAGGCCTTGGTGAACTCGTTCAGGGCGGCCTCGTAGTCCTTCCCCTCCGCGTAGGAGACGCCGAGCGCGAGGTGCCCATCGAAGTAGAGCGGGTCGAGGCTCACCGCCTTGCGCAGGGCCTTGATGGCGCGCGCGTTGTCGCCCTTCTGCGCGTACATGCGCCCGAGGGCGTAGTGCCCCTTCGGGTTCTTCGGCTGGAGGCGGACGGCCTTCAGAAGGGCGGTCTCGGACTCGCTCCACTGCTGCGCGGCGGCGCAGGCATACCCGAGGCCGAGGTGTCCGTCGAAAAAGTCGGGCTTCAGCTTCACCGTCTCGCGGAATTGCGCGATCGCCTCGTCCATGAACTCCATGCGGACGAAGGTCTGTCCCTTGGCGTAGCATGCACGGTACTCGTCGGGGTGGAGGCGCAGCACGCGATCGAACTCGGCGAGGGCCTCGTCGTGCTTCTTCTCGGATTCGTAGAGGAACCCGAGGTTCAGCCGCGCGGCGGCGTCCCCGGGATCGAGCTGAAGCGCCTGCTCGAACTCGAGATACGCCTCTCCGTGGCGGCCCTGCGCGGTGTAGAATTTCCCGAGGTTGTTGTGCGTCTCGGCAAGGGAGGGAGCGGCGCGGATCGCCGCCTTCAGCTCTTTCTCCGCCTCGGCGGGCTTTCCCTGGTCCGCGAGGATGATCCCCTTCAGGTTGCGGGCCTGAGCGGTGTAGACCGTGCCGCCGTATCGCGATTCGATCAGGGGCACCGCCGTGTCGAGGAGCTCGACCGCGCGGGCGTAGTCGCCGGTGATGTACGTGCAGGCGGCGAGCCTGAAGAGGACGAGGCCGTCGTCGCAGCCCGCGGACATCGCCTTCCCGAACTGCTTCGCCGACTCGGGAATCCTGGCGGCGGTGAAGAGGTCAAGCCCCTTCTTGACATAGTCGTCCCAGCGCCTGTCCGTGTGCCCCCGTTCGAGGTAGAGGGGCCAGTCCTCGGAGGCCTGCTGGGCGCGCGCCCCGAAGGGGGGCGCGAGCGCGAGGAGGCACGCGAGCGCGGCTGCGGTCGGAAAACGGCGGACGGTCTTCATGGCGGCACCCATGATAGCAAAATCGGGGGCTCCGAAGAAGAGGGGCGCGGCGCAGGGGGGCGCGGCGCGATGCGGCGTGCCCTGAAGGGTGAAACGGCGGGGCGGGACGGGATGTTCCCCGGGCATTCAGTAGGTGAGGGTGAAGACCGTGCCCCCGTTTCTGAGCTTCACGCGGTCGCTCAGGATCTCCACCACCTCGGCCCCCTCGACGGTGTCCCCGACCTTCACCATCCGGTCGTTGATGAAGGCCCACGACCGGCTGCCGCTGCGGCTCAAGCCCCTGAGGTGAAAATCGGGGAGCTGGGCCGCCGGCGGGGGAGCGGCGGCCAGTGGGGGAGCGGCGGCCGGCGGGGGCGGAGATGCGGGCTGGAGCGTCTCCGGGGAGAATCCCTCAACGGCGGGCACGATGCTCCGCGGCTTCAGACGGACCTCCTCCATGGCCGGCTTCGTCGATGCCGTGGCGCCCGCGTGGCGCGGGGGCGGCGCTGCCGGGGGTTTTGCCGTGGCGGCGGGCATGCGAGGCCGGAGATAGATCGCCGACAGGATGACGAGGGGGATCCCCACGACGGCCGCAGCGGTGTTGACGCGCGCCCATGAGATCCGACGGGGCTCCACGGCTGACTTTCCCCCGGCGAGGCTCAGGATGCCGGGGGGCCCGCCGAGCGGGTCATCCCTCTTCTCCTCCTCGATCTTTTTCAGCGCCTCGAAGATGATGCTCATGATCTGCCGTCCGGGATTATACGAGAATCGTTACTCCTCAGGTAGTCAGACTCCTGACTCCTGAATTCTGGCTCCTGAGCAGTTACCGGGTATCACACGGTCGCCGCCGCCGTGAGCTCCGGCTCCCCCTCGATCTCCCTGATGCTCGCCCTGACGATCTTCGCCGTGATCGACCTGGTGCCGAGCACGAACCCGGCGAGCAGCGCCTTGTCGCACAGCATGTTGATGAGGCGCGGCACGCCGCCCGAGTACTCGTAGACGAGCTCGACCGACTTCCTGTCGAACCCGACCCGCCCCTCGCCTCCGGCCACCCTCAGCCGGTGCGCGATGTACGAGGCGATCTCTCCCCGCTGCAGCGGGGAGAGGTGGAACCGGATGGATATCCGCTGCCTGAGCTGGAGGAGCGATTTCGAATCGAGCTTTTTCCGGAGTTCCGGCTGGCCGACGAGTATGATCTGGATGAGTTTCTCCTCGGCGGTCTCGAGATTCGAGAGCATGCGCACCTGCTCGAGCTGCCCCGCGCTCAGGTTCTGGGCCTCGTCGATGATCAAGACCGCGTTGTTCCCCTCCCGCACCTGCGCGATGAGAAATGCGTTCAGGGCGCGCATCAGGTTCATCCTGCTGTTCCCGGAGATCGGGATGCCGAAATCCTCGATGACCGCGTGGATGAGCTGGAACTCGGTGAGGTTCGAGTTGAGGATGAAGGCGGTCTTCACGCGGTCGTCGAGCTGCGAGAGGAGGGCGCGGCAGAGGGTCGTCTTCCCGGTGCCGACCTCGCCGGTGATCGCCAGGAACCCCTTCCTGCCCATGATGCCGTAGTAGAGGAAGCTCATCGCCTCCCGGTGCTGGGGGCTCGGGAAAAGGAAGCTCGGGTCGGCGGTGAGGTTGAACGGGTGTTTCTGGAATCCGTAGTACGTGAGATACATGGCGCGGCGCCCGTGGTGTGGGGTGCGCGGGCGGGAATGCCCGTGCAGCACCCCTATTATACCCGCCCGGCAGAATGCGGCAAGCCGAAAGAGGGGAGCGGATCAGACCGCCTTCTTCCGCATCATCAGGTAGTAGAAGACCGGCACCGCCGTCCTCGACAGGAGGGTTGAGGCGATCTCCCCCGCCATGAGCGAGAGTGCGAGCCCCTGGAAGATGGGATCGAAGAGGATGACCGACGAGCCCACGATCACCGCGGCCGCGGTGAGGAGCATCGGGCGGAACCGCTTCGCCCCCGCGTCGATCACGGCCTCCTCGATCGGCATCCCGTGCGAGATCCTGAGCTCGATGAAGTCCACGAGGATGATCGCGTTCCGCACCACGATCCCCGCGCCGGCGATGAGCCCGATCATGGAGGTCGCCGTGAAGAACACCCCCGCCATCCAGTGCGCCGGGAGTATGCCGATGAGGGAGAGGGGGATCGGGATCATGATGACGAGCGGGGTCTTGAACGACCGGAACCAGCCGACGACGAGGATGTAGATGAGGATGAGCACGGCCGCGAACGCGATCCCCATGTCCCGGAAGACCTCGTAGGTGATCTGCCATTCCCCGTCCCACTTTACCGCCCACCCCCCGGCGGCCGGCGGCTGCATGGTGAAATACTGCGCGAGGCGGCGCAAGCCGCCCGGGCGCGCTCCGGGGATGGGGAGGCCGGCGACCTGCCGGCGGAGCTTCAGGATGGCGTACGCCGGGCTCGCGAGGTCCCCGGTGACGTCGGCGATGACGTACTGGACGCGCATGAGGTTCTTGTGGTAGATCGCGCGGTCCCTTGCCAGGGGCTCCGTCGCGGTGAGGTCCCCCACCGGGATCATCTGCCCGAAGCGGGAAAGAAGCCTGATCCGCTTCACGGCATCCAGCGTCGCCCGCTTTTCCTTCGGGAGCCGCAGGAGGATCTCCACCGGTTCGTACTCGTCGGGCAGGCGGGCGAGGTCGGCCGCCTGGCCCGCAAGGGCGGCGGTGACCGTGTTCGCGATGGAGGAGACGTCGATCCCGTTCAGGGAGGCCTTCTCGGTGTCGATGGAAAGGCGGGCCAGGGGCTCCCCGGCCTGGACGTAGGCGCCGATGTCCGTGATGCCGGGGGTGCGCGCGAGGAGCGCCTCGATCTCGCCCGCCAGCTCGATCTGCCCCTCGACCGTCGGCCCGTAGATCTCGAGGACGAGCGTCGAGAGCACCGGGGGCCCGGTAGGGACCTCGGCGACCTGGACGTGTCCGCCCGCCCGGCGCACGATCCCGTGGATGGCGGGCCTGACGCTGTCGGCGATTGCGTGGCTCTGCCGCTTCCGCGAGCCCTTCCCGACGAGGTTGACCTGGAGGTCCGCCTGGTGGGGCCGGTCCCGCATGAAGTAGTGGCGCACGAGGCCGTTGAAATTATAGGGGGAGCTCGCGCCGACGTAGGTCTCGATATCGGTCGCCTCGGGCACCGCGGCGCACAGGGCGGCGATCTCACCGATCACGGCCCGCGTCTTCTCCGCGGGCGTCCCCTCGGGCATATCGAGCACGACCTGGAACTCGTTCTTGTTGTCGAACGGGAGCATCTTGAGCTTCACGCATTTGAGCGGCACGAGGGCCGCGGCGGCGAGGAGCATGGCGGCAAGGGCGCGAAGGAACCAGCGCCGGGGCCGCGGACGGGTCACGATCGGCTTCATCGAGGTCCGGTAGAGGCGCGTGAGCAGGTCCTCGCGCTCCTCGCGGCCGTGGCCCTTGAGCCTCCCCCTGCGGAGCGCCCACCCCATGATCCTCAGGGCGGACCAGGGCGTCACGATGAACGCGACCGCCATGGAGAACGCCATCGCCATGCTCGACCCGATCGGGATGGGGCGCATATACGGGCCCATCAATCCGCGCACGAACGCCATCGGCAGTATCGCCGCGATCACGGCGAGCGTCGCCAGGATGAGGGGGCTCCGCACCTCGTTCACCGCCTCGACCGTCACGTCGAGGATGGGACGCCCCCTGCTCGACGGCATCCGGAGATGGCGCACGATGTTTTCGACGTCCACGATCGGGTCGTCCACGAGGATCCCGATGGAGAAGATGAGGGCGAAGAGGGTGATGCGGTTCAGGGTGAAGCCGATGAAGTAGAACGAGGCGAGGGTGAGGGCGAGGGTCACGGGGACCGCCACCGCCACCACGCCCGACTCGTAGATGCCCAGCGACACCGCGATGAGGATGCTCACCCCGACCACGGCGATCGCCATGTGCAGGAGGAGCTCGTTGGATTTCTCCGCGGCGGTCTCGCCGTAGTCGCGGGTCACCGTGTACGCGATCCCGGGGGGTATGGCGGTTCCCTTGAGCGCCTCGACCTTCGCGAGGACCTGCCTGCAGAGCCGCGTCGCGTTCGTCCCCCTCCGCTTCGAGATCGAGAGGGTCACCGCCGCCTGCTCCGCCCTTTCTCCGGGCGGGGCCGCGGCGCCGCCCCGGATGGATACGAAGCGCTCGTCCTCGTCGGGGCCGTCCGCCACGCGCGCCACATCCTTCACATGCACGCTCCCGCCCGCGCTCACGCCCACGACCAGGTTCTCGAGATCGGCCTTCGAGCGGAAGAACGCGTTCGACTCGACCGCCATGAGCTTCGGCCGGCTCTCGAGGCGGCCGGCGGGGCGCCTGACGTTCGTGCCCCGTATGAGCGCGCCGATTTCAAGCGGGCTCATCAGGCGCTCGGCGAGCTTCGCCTCATCGAAGAAGACCTGGAACTGCCGCTTCCTGCCCCCGGTGATGACCGTCTCGGAAACGTCCGGGACGGCGCTCACCTCCTGCCGCACCCGCGCGACGGTCTTCCGGAGAACGAGGGGGTCGCGGCCGCCGCCGTGAAAGGTGAGGGCGAGGACCGGCACGTCGTCGATCGAGCGCGGCTTGATGAGCGGCTGGGAAGCCCCCGGAGGCATCAGGTCGAGGTTCGAGTAGACCTTCGTGTAGAGCTTGATCAGGCTCTTCTCCGGGTCCTCGCCGACCTTGAACCTGACGATGATGAGGGCCTGATCGGGCTCGACGGTCGAGTAGATGTATTCGACCCCCGTGATCTCCCAGAGCTTCCTCTCGCCGAGGTTGACGATCCGCTGCTCCATCTCCTTGGCGCTCGCCCCGGGGTAGGAGACGAGGATGTCGAACATCGGCACGGAGATCTGCGGCTCCTCCTCCCGCGGGAGGTTCGCGACGGCGAAGGCGCCGATGAGGAGCGAGGCGATGATGAAGAGCGGGGTGAGCTTCGAGTCCGCGAAGTAGCGGACGATCCCCCCGAGCGCGCCGCCGTGATCAGTGCCCATCATTGCCCCGCTCCCGCTATCCGCCGCCCCATCTCCCTGATCTCCGGCTCCCCGAGCGATCCCGAGAGGAAGAGCAGCGTGGCATACCCGAGCTCCGAGTCGTAGCGGAGCTGGTCCGCGGCCGAATCCATGCCGAGGGACATGTTCCTTATCTCGAGAAGGTCCTTGATCGACTTTCTCCCCTCGCGGTAGAGGGGGGCGGTGAGGTTCACCGCCTCGCGGGCGTCGGCCCCCGCCTGCGCGAGGACCGGGAGATTGAACCTGACCGCCCCGTAGTTCTCGTACGCCTCCGAGATGGACCGCCGGATCGAGTCCATGAGGATCGCCTCGTCCTGTATGAGCTGTTCCATGCGCCCGCGCGCCCGCTGTATCCTCGGGAGATACGACGGGTCGAGAAAATCCATATTCCCCGCGAACCCCATCGTGTAGTTTCCCGCCCCGTGCCGCATGTCGCGCGTGTTCTCCTCCACGGCGCCGAGGGCGCTGACGCGGGGGAGTATCGAGGTCTTTTCCTTCGAAAGGATGGCCTCCTGCGCCTTGACGCCCGCCCGGACCGCGGCGAGGTCCGGGCGCGCCTTTTCGGCCGCGGAGAGCCAGTCGGCGAGCGGCTTCGCCTCGCGCGTGCCGGAGGGGAGCGCGCCCTCGATCGCGTAGTCCCTCGCGGGGTCCTCGTTCATAAGGATGTTCAGCAGGAGCCGCGCCGCGCGTCGCCGGGCGTCGCACCTCCGCTCCGTCTGCGTGATGCCGCCCTGAATCACCTTCGCGGCGTAGAAGTCCGCGCCGAGTATCATCCCCCGCTCCTTGAGGCTCTCCGCCTCCCGGATATCCTTCTCCCCGTCCGCGTGCACACGCTCCGCGAGGGCATAGGTCCTCTCGCAGAGCAGGAGCCGCAGGTACGCCTCCGCGGCGAGGAGGGAGGCCTCCATCCCGGTGAACGATTCCTGCCCCCTGGATGCCTCGACGGAGAGCTTCGCCGCGCGGATGGCATAGAAGGTCTGGAATGCGTTGAAGAGGGGCATCTCGCCCTGGAGGCCGAAGTTGAAGTTCGTCCGGCGCCCCGGATTGTTGACGTTGTCCGGCTCAAAATCCCGCATCGTGACGGAGCGCTGGTTGAGCAGCATCCCGAAGACGTTCAGCGGGCTGTCGGTGGCCGTCACGGAGGCGACGCCCCGCCCGCGGGGGAGGAGGCCGCTCACCGCGAGCGCGCGCTCCGCGAGCGCCTCGTCGACGCGCGCGTGCTGCTTCTTCAAAACCGGGTACCAGGCGAGCACCCTCCGGACGCACTCGTCGAAGGTGAGGACCGGCGCGGCGTCTCCGCTCCTGCGCATCGCATCCCCTCCCCCCTGGAGGGGGAGGGGGGGAGCGGTTGCATCCCCCTGCTCGGCGCGGGCCCCTCCGCCGCACATCGCCGCCAGCGCGGCGCATGCCAGGAACCGCGCGATGCGGCCGGATGCCGGCTTCATCGGGAAGGTCGCTCCGTGGTCAGGCGTTTTCAGCGTGCGAATTCTAGCATAAAAACAATATCCGAGCCGCCCCTTGAGCATTCAGTTCCTCTCGTAGAAAAGGGTCGGGACCCGGGGCCTTCCCGGGGGGTCACGCCGTCCGGAAGAGGCCGAGCATCTCCTCGTGGACGAGGCTATTCGTGCAGGCGATCTCCTTCATGAACGGGTCGAACTCCTTCCCCGCGAAATCCGTCGCCCGGCCTCCCGCCTCCCTGAGGATCAGCACGCCCGCCGCCGTGTCCCAGGGCCTGAGTTCCCGCTCCCAGAATCCCTCGAACCGCCCCGCCGCCACATAGCAGATGTCGAGCGCCGCGGAGCCGTCCCGCCTGACGCCCTGAACGAGAAGAGAGATGCGCTCAAAGACACGGAACGTATCCCCGGGGTTCTCCACGAGCCGGTAGGGAAAACCGGTGCAGAGGAGGCTCCCCTCGAGCGAGGGGACTGAGGAGACGCGAAGGGGCGACCCGTTCAGCGTTGCCCCATCGCCCTTCCCGGCGGCGAAGAGCTCGCCGTGGATCGGGTCGAACACGGCGCCGGCGATAATTTCATCCCCGCGCATCAACCCCACCGACGCGCAGACGCACGGGTAGTTGTGCGTGAAGTTGACGGTGCCGTCCATCGGGTCGATGACCCAGAGGTACTCCGAGCGGCGCGGGGCCTGAGCCGATTCCTCCGTCAGGATGTCGTGGGATGGGAACTCCCGCGCGAGGACGGATACGACCGCGCGCTCCGCCGCCAGATCGGTTTCCGTGACCGGGTTCATCCTGGCCTTGAAGCTCACGCCGGAGGGCCTGCCGAAATCACGCCTGATGATCGCGCCCGCCTCGCGCGCGGCGCGCACCGCGACTTCCATGAAAGATCTCATTCACTCTCCCAGTAGATTGTGTATGAACAACGCAGGTGTGAGGCCCGCATAGCCGAGATGCCTCGCGAGCTCGTCGCCGTTCAGCTCCTGGCCGTAGCGCCACAACGACTTCAAAAACGCCCCTGTCCGGGGATTTTTGAACCACCGTTCGCCGAACTTGTCTTTGAGCGCCTTCTCGATCTGCGCCTTCAGGAACCAGGCGCGGAGATAGTCCGCCGCATAGTAGTAGTCGTCCACGTCGCTCAGGTAGCGCGCGGCGTCCCTCCCGTCCAGGGGGAACCCGTAGGCGCGGGAGAGCGTCTTCCGGTAGATCTCCCTCGGATCGGACGCCCCCGAGTGGAGCTCTCGCTCGTAGAGTATTTTCGCGGCGTAGCGGCGGGCGAAATAGAGCCGTGAAAATCTCCGGAACTCGCCGTAGGCCTCCAGATCGGCGGGGGGGAGGGCGGTGTGCTCCCGCACCCACGCCGGGTCGTCCATCAGCTCCTCGAAGAGGAATGCGTACGCCTCCGTCACCGTGTTGTCCCCGAGCTGCGCGAACTCGAAATGGTCGGTCCGCGTGTTCGCGAAATGCTGGGCGTGCCCCATCTCGTGCAGGAGCGTCTCGTAGTCCGGAACGCCCCCGGTCGGCTTGACGGTGAGGCGTATGTCGTCTGGAACCTTCAGGCCGAAACAGGCCGCGCGGGGATTCTTC
The DNA here is from genome assembly GCA_037133055.1 of Chlamydiota bacterium. Taxonomy (GTDB): domain Bacteria; phylum Auribacterota; class Tritonobacteria; order UBA1439; family UBA1439; genus UBA1439. Next base: position 78,474 of record JBAXOY010000001.1, on the reverse strand, counting down.
TTCGGCAGGGGCTCGTCGTGGATGAGGATGTTCTTCTGCTCCCTCAGGTCGATTCCCATCCCCCCGAGCGTGGAGGAGACCGCCGGCATCAGCCCCGCGGCGGGGAAACCGCCCTTGTACCGGTCAAGCTGGAACATCCGGGCGATGTCGCACCGCCGGAGCTTCTCGACGGGAACGCCGATGAACTCGGGGGTCACCTTTTTGAGCAGCGTTGCGTAGGCGGGCTCCGTCGTGGCGAGGATTGTTTCGCAGTCCCGGGCGAGCGCGTCGAGGGAGAACGACCGGAGCTCCTCGCTCAGGGCGTTGTAGGAGTCGAAGCCGAGCGCGCGCGCGAGCGCCCGGCTTTTCTCCTCCTTTTCGACCCCGTCGGGCTCGATCTTCGCGAGCACGGGGAGGGCGGCGTCGGAGATCCGCTGCCGCTTCGCGTAGTCGGCCTCGGTGGCGAGGAGGACGGCGAGCTGGGGGTAGGGGACCTTCCCCCCGTCCACGACTGTCTCCGAGCCCGACTCGGTGTTGCGGATCCTGTCGCTCAGGGGCGCCACGGCCTTGTCGATCTGCTCCGAGAGCAGGTAGCGCGTGAAGTAGCGGAGGGCCTTCTTATCCCTCGGCTCCGCCGCGGCCCCGATCGCCCGCTCGACCGCCGCGATCGCCCCGGGACTGAAGAGTCTCTCGTGTCCCGCGTACGTCTGGGCGATGTCCACCTGGTCGCCGTAGACGCGGTTCTCCCAGGAGCGCACACCCTGCTCAAGGATGAGCGCCTCCGCCTCGAGGCGCATATCGTCGATCACGAATCGCATGGTCTCTCCATCGCCGGCGCCCGTCAATGCCGCGGGGGATGCCCCGGGCGCCGCGGCGCATAAAAAGGAAGCGAGCATTAAACATGGGACTTCCCACATGGAAGATAGTATAATGAATCCGTTCACGTGCCGGTAATCAATTCCGTGCGCGCGGGTACACCCCGGCGGATTATTTGATATCCTAGGAGCCTGTCCGAGTAGTGGGCGTCGAGATCCATTGCTCGGACAGGCTCCTTGCACCCTTTGGAGAATGGAGACGCCCGTGTTCGTTCCCCACGGCCACAAGCAGCCCGCGGTTCTCTGCATCCTGAGATCGGGGGACCGGTACCTTCTTCTCAAGAGGTACAGAGACCCGAACAAGGGGATGTACACGCCGGTGGGAGGGAAGATCAACCCGTTCGAGAGCCCGCGTGACGCGGTGATACGGGAGACCCGCGAGGAGACGGGGATTGAGATCACGGACGCGCGCTATTGCGGGGTCCTGGTGGAGAGCTCGCCGGCGGAATACAACTGGATCTGCTTTGTCTACATCGCGGATGTGGACCGCCGGGAACCGCCCGGCTGCAATGAGGGCGTTCTGGAATGGATCAGCCCCGCAGACCTGCTGAAAATCCCCACCCCCGTGACGGATTGCTTCATCTACCGTTATATCCTCGATGGGAAGCCCTTCATGTTCAATGCGGAGTATGACGCCGGATTGGCATTGCGCGAGATGAGGGAGGAGATGGAGAATAGGGTCGTCTACAGCCCGCAGGTCGACTGCGTGGCCGCGGGACAGGAAAGGGATAGCGCATGAAGGAGCAAAGGCTTCGCACAACGATCCATGAACTCCGTGCCGAACTCCGGAAGGCCCGGCCGGTCGATGCCGGCGTCCGCGAGCGCATCCAGGGCATGCTGGATGAAATCGAAACGCTCATCGACGGCGGCGGGGAAATCCCGGCGCATCGGCACCAGCAGTTTCTCGAAAAACTCACGGAATCCGCCCGGCACTTCGAGGCGTCGCACCTCTCCCTGACGATGGCCGTGGGGCGGGTGATAGACGCGTTGAGCACCATCGGCATATGATCATCGCGGCCTCACCCCGACGATACCGCCGGGCAGGACCGGCCGCCTTGAAGAGTGACACCATGGACGTGCAGGTACGGGAAGTCGTTACCCGGAAGGAGTTGAAATCCTTCATCCGCTTTCCCCATACGCTGTACCGCGACAACCCGAATTGGGTCCCTCCCCTCTTCATGGATCAGTACCACACCCTCCGCAGGGACAAGAATCCCGCCTTCCAAAATTGCGAGGCGAGGTACTGGCTGGCGTACCGCCGGGGCCGCATGGTCGGCCGTATCGCGGGCATACTCAACCGGCTGTACATCCGGAAGTGGAAGCGGCGCGCGATGCGGTTCGGCTGGATCGACTTTGTCGACGATGCGGCCGTGTCGGAGGCCCTGCTGACGACGGTCGAGTCATGGGCGCGGTCGACGGGCATGACCGAGGTGCACGGACCCCTGGGTTTCGCCAACCTCGATCCGGAGGGCATGCTGGTAGAGGGGTTCGACGAACTCGGCACACTGGCCACGATCTATAACCACCCCTACTACGCGGCGCATATGGAGAAACTGGGATATGTAAAAGATGCCGACTGGGTGGAATACGAGCTGGTGGGCCCGCTCAAACCCCATGAGAAAATCTCCAGGATTGCCGATGTGGTGCTGCGGCGCTATGCGCTGCACACGCTGGAGGTGCGAAACAGAAAAGAGCTGCTGCCGTATGCCAGGGATCTCTTCCGTGTGATCGAGGATGAATACCAGTACCAGTACGCCGCGGCGCCGTTGACGGAACGTCAGGTCGATGCGTACATACACAAGTATTTCAACTTCATCACCCCGGCATTCGCGCCGGTGGTGCTTGACAAGAACAACCGCATGGTCGCGTTCGGCATCGCGATCCCCTCGCTGTCGAGGGCGCTCCAGAAGGCGGGGGGAAGACTGTTCCCGTGCGGATTCATCCATATCATGCGCGCACTCCGGAAAAATGACCAGGCGGACCTCTATTTGATGGCAGTGAGGTCCGAATACCAGGGCAAGGGCGTGAATGCGGTGGTGATCCAGAAGATGCATGAGGCGTTTAATGCATTCGGCATCATCAGGGTCGAATCAAATCCGGAACTCGAGACGAACAGGCATGTCCGGGAGCAGTGGAAATACTTTGATAAGCGACAGCATAAGCGGAGAAGGTGTTTCATCAAGCATCTTGTTTGATTGAATCGGGGTCGCGTTATCTTGTTGAAAATGCACGATTGATCCCGAAACATGTCCGGGGTCCTTCCCGGAGAAGCGGGGATGACGACCATGATCAAGGGCCGCAAGGCCGGTGTACGCGCCGGGAAATCTGCGGCCGGCATCCCGATCACGCCGCAGGAAAAATTCGTCACGGGCGTGTACGCATCACTGGATGCGGCGATTGCGCGAGAACTGGATCGGCTGTGTCGCGAAGAGGAGGTCATCCCGCCGTGCACATCGGGCTGTCCCCACTGCTGCCGGTACCTTATCATGACGAACAGCGCGGAGGCCCATACCCTCGCGCGCTATATCAGGCGGGAAATGCCGCGAGCCCTGATACGCGAGCTCCGCATGCGAACATGGCAATGGCATGAGTGGGACAATTCCATGCCGGGGAGATATCCCGCGGCGAGGGTCGGGACGCGGACGGATATTCCCGCGCGCGACCATTTTTGCCCGCTGCTGGTGCACGGCTCCTGCATCGCCTATCCCGTGAGACCGGTCGTCTGCCGGACGCACTTCGTCCGTTCGCATCCGCGTTCCTGCCGCGCCGCACACGACCCGGAATCCGCACGCCCCGCTCCGGTGGTGATAGGGTCCGTGGTGGCGTCGGCACGCCGGTTCACCGAGGCGATCAAGGGTCGGATAGAAAAGGCGGGCGTGGAGTACTCGCGTTCGATACTGCTCCTCCCGCATTGGCTGGCGGTTGAAATGGGATGGGATTTTTCTCTCTCTGGATGAGTGCCTTCCCGGGTTCGGCGGGACACGACCGGCGGCGGGTTGCAGCGGTGCCCGTGAGTGCCCTCGGATGCCACATCGGAAGAGTCCGGGACGCACGGGAAAGGGGGTAGGGGAATGAGAAGGATAACGGCGTCGGCGGTGCTCTGCGTGCTCTTCGTCTCACTGGCGGGGTGCGCGCTGGTGAGCGACAAGACGAAAACCAATAAGAAGGAGAAGAAGCATCAGGTCAAGGTGCTGGGAGTCCCCATCTGGAAAACCGAAAAGCCGGTAGCACAACCCGCCATGTAGCCGCCTCAATGCGCGACCGCGCGCGAGGGGCGTACGAGGCCGGGGAGGGAGGCATGGGATGGGTGCCGAAAGCGGGCGGGATCTCGGCGCGCAGCCGATCGCGCGGGTCATGGCCGGGCGCGGCCTGAAGCCCCATGATCTCGTGGCGGCGTCGACGGAACAGCTTACCCACAAGATGGTATCCCGGGCTTGCAAGGGCAGGCGGCTGACGCCTCACATCCAGCGCAGGATCCTCGAAGCGATGAACAGGGCCTCGGGCAGGAACTACACCCTCGGGGACCTTTTCACATATTAGCCCTGCCCGGAATATTAATTACGGCGCGCGGCGGCGCTTTTGGGTATACTCCCGGTGTGTCGGAGTAATGGAGATACGGAATGAAAAAATTTTCGGCGGCGGTTCTGGCGGGCGTTCTGGCGACGGGAATTGTTCTCCCTCCCGGATGGGCCCAGGATTCGACGGCCCGGACAGATATCCAAGCCCTTTTGGACGCCGCGGCGGGGGGCTTCAACCACCGTGGCGGAATGGATTTGGATGAGATCACCGCTATTGCCATTCCAGAGGCAACTCTGCGATACGCCGACGGGACAACCATGACCATCGAGAAGTGGAAGGAGAAGGCGGATAAGGATTGCGGGAAGATAGCCTCTATGCAAGCGAATTATAAGCTCCTCGAAGCGGAGGTCGAGGTTCCGCGCGCGAGCATCACCTATGTGACAACGATCAACTTCAGGCTCAAGGCGGACATGGAATACAAGTATCAAACCGTCAGCCGGTGGAGCGCTATGCTGATTAAGACTCCCACTGGATGGCGCGTGAAGCAATACATGCAGCTCTCCGAGGAGACCACGCGCGACGGCAAATCCCTTCCTCCGGGCGTCTCCCCGCCGAGATGGTAGGCGGCGCAACGTGATGCGCTGTCCCCCCCACGTGTCACCGCCGGGAGGCGCCCCTGCGGATCCTTCAGCGCAGCGAATCGTTCGCGTCGCGGAGCTTGCGCGCCACGGATTCGATCGAGTTTCTGATGAAGGCGGGCGAGTGGGCGGGCGCGCCGGACAACTCCGAGTTCAGCCCCGCCTCGACGCGGGAGAGGAACCGGCCGATCGCCGCGCCCGGGAGCGGACACGGGCATTCGGCCCAGCGCTTCAACTCCTTCAGCAGCGGGTGGTCGGGGCGGTAGTCGCCGCCGGCCATGAACGGGTTCACGGGGTGGGGATTCCCGGCGAGCTGGAACCCCTTGAGGGCCATGATGAGCGGCGTGAAGTCGTGTCCCGTTTTGAGCCTCGGGAACTGGTACTCGATGACCTCGGATTGCATCTCCCCGTCGGAGGAGTGGACATTTTCCCTGGAGAAGTAAAGCCCGCCGCGGTCATCCTCGATCTCGCGGTTGCGGATTCGCATCTCCCGCATCGTTCCCGACTCGTCCCGCCGCAGGTCACCCCCGAGAAGCAGCAGGCAGAGGAGGTCGCTTGGCTGCTCCACCGGCCCATACGGGCGCCCCGGGGGGATCTCGAGGGAGAGATGGAGGCTGTGGGCCGGTATCCCGCAGAACGCCGCCGCTTCCCGGACGAGCCCCGCGAGGAGACACGGGTCGTTGGTCACCGGCCTGGAGAGGTCGGCGGCGATCCTCCACCGCCCGAGCGCGTACTCGAGGAACCCCCTGCAGCGTTCCCCGGGCGCGCAGACCGCGCGATGGTTGTCCACGTGTAGCCCGAGCTTCCAGCCCCTCCGGATGAGGTCGAAGTCCCGGACGTAGTAGAAACCATCGAACTCGGGGTCCTGCCCCGGCGCGGCGCCGATCGCGCGCGCGCCGAGATTGCTGAACTCGAGCTCGGCCCCGAGTGGAATGGCCCCGGGCTGCGCGTCCCTCCTGGCGAGGCGGCAGGCCCCCGCGGCGTTGCAGGCGTCAAAGACGCGCGAGGCGATACGGAGCCCGCGGAGGGCGTACTCGAGGTAGTCCCAGTCGTCCCGGAGACTGCCGCATCCCTCGCGCTCGATGGACTCCTCGATCTCGTCTTTCTTCTCGTTCACGGACGCCAGGGCGGCAAAGGCGCTCCGCGCGCGGGAGTAGAACGTCACCGGCTGGGCGACCAGGTCGCGAAAACGGGCTGCGATCCGTTCTTCGATGTGGCTGAAGACGATATGCCTCACGACGAAGCGGAGGTACGCGCCCGCGTAGGGGCGCGCCGGGTGGTCCGTCTTTTTCAGCGGCGCGAGCGTGGGGATGCCGGGGGTGCGAAGGGCGCGGCGCATCTCCTCCCGCGGCAGCGGTTTCCCGCCGCGGCGCGCGGTGCGGAGCTCCTCGACCGTTTCATCGAGGAGCTCGCGGTAGGCGGTCATCGTTTCGCGGGAAGGCCGTTTCCCCGAGGCGCGGGCTGCTTCCTCCTCGATAATTTCGTCGACGATCACGGAGGCATCTCTCGCGCCGGTCTCTTCCCCGCCGCCGAAGTGGCGCTCGATCCGGTCCCGATTGGCCACGTAGGCATATGCGGGGCGGTTTTTCCCCGCCCGCGCGACAGTCACCCGCCGCCGGTGATACATGTCCCCTTCCGCCTCGTACGCGTCGAGCCGGGCGAGGTGGCGCCTGGTCAGGCCTTCGACGAGATAGCCGTTCACCGCGCCCCCCTTATCCGGGATGATGTAGGAATAGCCGCAGGGGGGCATGACGCGCGTGTAGCCTTTCAGGACACAGGGCCTCTTCGGGAATATGCGCCCGGTGAGGGCGCGCATGGTGCGGTCGTAGGCGAGGGTGCCGTAGACGAACAGATCGACCGGGGCGTTGCCTTTCATGGTGGGCATGAGTATACCCAATGCGGCGGACGACAGAAAGCGATTGTGACGCCCGGTGGGGTTGTTATAATGGCCCGGAAGGGCGGTTCGTGCGCGGGGGATCGCCTCAGGGACCGGCGAATGCACCGCGCAACGGCCCGACCCCACGGAGGAGGACACCATGGTCACCGAAAAAGAGAGGGAAGCGCTCGACTACCACAGCCGCGGGCGGCGCGGCAAAATCGAGGTCGTCCCGTCCAAGCCGTGCCGGACGCAGAAGGACCTGTCGCTTGCCTACACGCCCGGCGTGGCGGTGCCGTGCCTCGCAATCGCCTCGAATCCTGAGGAGGCGTTCCGCCTCACCGCGAAGGGAAACCTCGTCGCGGTGATTTCGAACGGGACCGCGGTCCTCGGCCTCGGCGACATCGGCGCGCTGGCCGGCAAGCCGGTGATGGAGGGGAAGGCGGTCCTCTTCAAGCGGTTCGCCGACATCGACGCCTTCGACCTCGAGGTGAACTCGAAGAGCGTGGACGAGATCATCATGCTCGTGAAACTCCTCGAGCCGACGTTCGGGGGCATCAACCTCGAGGATATCAAGGCCCCCGAGTGCTTCCCGATCGAGGAGGTCTGCGAGCGCGACATGAAGATCCCGGTCTTCCACGACGACCAGCACGGGACCGCGATCATATCGGGCGCGGCGCTCCTGAACGCCCTCGAGATCACGGGGAGGAAGATCGGTTCGTGCCGGGTGGTGTTCAGCGGCGCGGGCGCCGCCGGCATCGCGTGCGCGAACTATTACCTGAGCCTCGGGGTGAGGAGGGAGAATCTTCTCCTGTGCGACAGCGGCGGCGTCATCTGCGAGGGGCGCACGAAGGGGATGAACCCGTACAAGGAGAAGTTCGCGGCCCGCACGCAGGCCCGGACGCTCGCGGACGCGCTGAAGGGGGCCGATCTCTTCGTGGGGCTCTCCTCCAAGAACCTGGTCACCCCCGAGATGGTGCGGTCGATGAACCGTGATCCGATCGTCTTCGCCATGGCGAATCCCGACCCGGAGATCACCTACGAGGAGGCGAAGGCCGCGCGGCCCGACGTCATCGTCGCCACCGGCCGTTCGGATTACCCGAACCAGGTCAACAACGTGCTCGGCTTCCCGTTCATCTTCCGCGGGGCGCTCGACGTCCGGTCGACGCACATCAACGAGGCGATGAAGCACGCCGCCACGGAGGGGCTCGCGGCGCTCGCGCGGGAGGAACTCATCGACGAGGTGCGGGCGGCGTACGGGGGAAAGGATTTCACCTTCGGGCGCGACTACATCATTCCCAAGCCGTTTGACCCGCGGGTGCTCCTGTGGGTGGCGCCGCGCGTGGCGCGGGCCGCGATGGAGAGCGGGGTCGCGCAGGCCCCGATCAGTGACTGGGGCGCCTACGACAGGGAACTCAAGGAGCGCCTGAAGGGGATCCAGGCGCGGGCGGCGGAAGCGCGGTGAGCGCGCGGTTCAGACGGCGACCTTGATGGTGCTGGCAAGCCAGACGAGGGCGGCCAGGCCGGCGCAGATGATGAGGAAGGAGAAAATCGGCATGAAGCCGGTGGCCTTGCCGCCGGTCTTCCTCATGATGGACACGTTCAGCACGGTGCCGGTGAAGAAGATCGCGAACCCGATGAGAAGCTTGATGAAGATTTCCATGGTCACCTCTCTGTGCACGGACTATTATCCACGACGCGGCCGGCTGAGTCAACGGACGAATAGTACACGGCGAATATCCCGCCGTCACCAGGGGTGAGATGATGCCCCTCCGATCCTCCCGTGCCGCCGCGGCGGCCATCCTGGGCGCGCTGCTGATCCTCTCGGTCCTGAGTGCCCGGCATCTCACTCTCACCTACGACGAGCCGTACCATTACCGGTATGGACTCCAGATACTCAAGGACCACACCGCGAAACGGTTCACGGACTCGACAATGCCCGTTTCGGCCCTCAATGCCGTCCCCCGCGCGACCGGGGATATGCTCGCCCCGCTGATCGGCGGAGGCGCGGCGCGGCGGTTCCTTCGCGATCGGAAGACGGGGAGATACGTCACGGTGCTCGCCGCCCTGCTCCTCGGGGTCTTCGTCTACCGGTGGGCGCGGGAGCTGTACGGGCCGGCCGCCGGCCTCTTCTCCCTCGCCCTGTACGCGTTCGAGCCGAACTTCATCGCGCACGGACAGCTCGTCACCACCGACCTGTATGCGGCCTGCGCGATGACGGTCGCGCTGTATTATTTCTGGCGGTTCGAGAAGAGGCCGGGGCGGGTGAGCGGGGCGGCGAGCGCGCTCACGCTCGGGCTCGCCCAGCTCACCAAGCACGCCGCGATACTCCTCTACCCGGTGTTTCTAGTCATCCTCGCCGTGCGGCACGCGCGGGCACTCTTCGCCCTTATCGCGAAGAGGGATTTCCGCGGGCTCGCCTCCCGCGCGGCTGTTTTTACCGGATGGGCGTTCTTTTTTGCGGCGGTGAGCGCGGCCGTCGTCAACGCCGGGTTCCTCTTCGAGGGGAGCGGCACGCCGTTCGGGGCGTATGAGTTCAAGAGCGCCCTCTCCCATGCGATCCAATCGAGGGCCGGGATCCTCAACCGGCTGCCGCTCCCGCTGCCGTATCCCTACCTCGAGGGCCTTGATTGGTCGAAGCACTACGAGGAAATGGGCGGGGTCTCGGGGAACCCGTATCTCTTCGGCAGGCTGCACCCGCGGGGCGTCGGGTTCACCGGCTACTACCTTTTCGCGTTCCTGTACAAGGTCCCGCTCGCCGTCCAGGCGTGCCTGTGGGCGGCGCTTGCCGCGTACCTGTGCCGCCGGGAGCGGTTCGACTTCCCCGGCGCCGAGGCATTCCTCCTTGTCCCGCCCGCCGCCGCCCTCGTCTGGTTCGGATTCTTCTTCAAGACCCAGGTAGGGATACGCTATTTTCTTTTCGCCTTCCCGCCGCTCATCATCTTCTGCGGCAGCCTCCTCAAGGGGTGGGACGAGTTCGGCGCTTTGCGCCGGACTGCGCTCGCCTGCGCGCTCGTCTGGCTTGGGGCATCGGTCCTCTCGTGGTATCCCCACTTCCTCCCGTATTTCAACGAACTCGTCCCCGATCGCACCCGCTGCTACAGAATACTGGCGGATTCGAACATCGACTGGGGGCAGGGCGGCTGGTACCTGAGGCGGTACGTCAAGGATCACCCCGGCGTGATCGTGAATCCCGAGAAGCCCTCGGAGGGGAGGGTGGTCGTCGGGGTGAACCTGCTCACGGGGGTGTTTCTCCCCGAGCGCTACCGGTGGCTGAGGGAGAATTTCGAGCCGGTGGGGCACGTGGCGCATGCCTACCTTGTCTATGACATCGCGCCGGGGGATCTCGCGCGGCTCGCGCGCGAGGGGCGCCTCGGGGCTAGGAGTCTGTCCGAGTAATGGATCTCGACGCATTTCGAGCGCCGGGGGGCCGGATGCAAGGCGCGGCGACGAAGGCGATGTCCTGCCCATCGTCGAGGAAGCCGTAACGCCGCAGACGGCTGCCCGCCGCCGAAACCCTTCGGGCCGCCGCCGGTTGCGTCGCGGCTCGGCGTTGCTCCGGCCTCAGCGTACGGCGCTGAGTACGCCTTCGGCCTCGCGCCTTGATCCGCTCGCAACCGGCAGGCGGCGCGACAGAGCCCATTACTCGGACAGGCTCCTAATGCGACTCCCGTATCCCCCGAACCTCGATCGCCCGCACCCGGCGGTCGTCCGCCTCGATGACGCGGAATTTTAAGTGCTCGTAACCGATCTCGTCCGCGGGTGCGGGGATCCTCCCGAAAAGGTCCGTCGCGAACCCCGCCATCGTCTCGGCCACGCCGCGGGGCAGGCGCTGGTCGAAGATTGTGTTGAACTTTTCGACGCGCATCCGCCCGTCCACGACGATCGAGTCCCCGCCCCTGCGCCACTCGGCGGCCGACTCGGTGTCATATTCGTCGTCGATCTCGCCCACGATCTCCTCGACGATGTCCTCCATGGTGAGAATGCCCGAGGCGCCGCCGTACTCGTTCATGACGACCGCGATGTGCCTCCCCGCGCCCTGGAGATCGGCGAGCACGGTCTCGAGCGAGGCGGACTCGGGGATGATGCGGGGGGGGCGGATGAGCTCCCCGGCCCTCGTCTCCTCCGGGACCCCGGCGAGGTCGGTGGCGTTGATGATCCCGATGATCCGGTCTATCCGCTCGCGGTAGATGGGGATGCGCGAGTGGCCGATCTCGGCGACAAGGCGGAGGAGCTCCCCGACGGTCGCCGACTCCGGCGCGGCCGTCACGTCGATGAGCGGGACCATCGCCTCCCGGACCGTGGTCTCGCCGAAGCGGAAGATCTCCCCGATCATCTCCTTCTCCTCTCTCCGGAGGGCGCCCGATTCGTGGCTCTCCTTGACGAGGAGCTCGATCTCCTCCTTGGTCACGAACGGGTTCTTCTTCGACCGCCCCCGGGTGAATATCCTGGTGATGCCCCTCCCCAGGAGGGAGGCCGTGAAGACGAGGGGGAAAAGGGCGAAGTAGGCGGCGCGGAGCGGGCGCGCGCAGGTGAAGCAGAACGTGTTGGCGTGCTGCCGCCCGTAGGCCATGGGGATGATCTGTCCCACGATCAAAACGAAGGGCCAGTAGACGGCGAGGGAGAAAAAGTTCTCGGTGTTCTTCGGCGCAAAATGGGAGACCATGTTGTTGAGGATGCAGGAGCCGATGACCACGGAGACGTTGTAGCCGACAAGGGTGGTGGCGAGCAGGTTCCGCGGCTCGTCGAGGAACCGCTGGATGATCCGCGCCCTCCGCTCCCCGAGCTCCGCCCTGTGGCGGATCTTAAGGCGGTTGCAGGAGATGACCGCCATCTCCGACCCGGCGAAGAACGCCTGGAAAAGCAGGCAGATCAGGATGACCGCGACCCCGGCGAGGATCATCGGGGCGCCTCCCGGCTCACGAGGACCTCGCGGATCCTGTTTTTCTGGGCCGCCGACACGGTGAAGAGGAGGCCGCCGTGCCGCATGCGGGCCCCCTCGGGGGGTATCCTGCCGGCGCGGGCGGTGAGGAAGCCGCCGATGGTGGTGTTCCCCTCGTCCTTGAGGTCGGTGCCGAAGATCCCGTTGAACTCGGCGATCTTCATCCGGGCCCTGACCTTGAAGCTGTTCTTCCCGAGCTGCTGGAAGAGCGGCGCCGCCGGCTCGCCCTTGTCGCGCATCTCCCCGATGATCTGCTCGATCAGGTCCTCGAGCGTGACGATGCCGGCGACACCCCCGTACTCGTCCACGACCACCGCGAGGTGAATCTTCCTGCGCCTGAACTCCCTGAGCAGGGATGGGGCGTACTTTGTCTCCGGGACGAAGTACGCGGGCCTGAGGAGTCCCCTGAGCTCGGCGCCCGGCGCCCGCCCGCGCGGGCCCAGGAGGTCCTTCGCGTAGAGTATGCCGATGATGTTGTCGAGATTCTTCTCGTAGACGGGGATGCGGGAGTAGCCGTTCCGGCGGATCGCCTCCTCGATTTCCGGAAGGGGCCGGTCGACCTCGAAGGCGGTGATCTCCTTCCTGGGGCGCATGAGCGTCGTGACCCGGCGGGTTGCGAAATCGAAGACCCCCTGGATCATCGCCTTCTCGCGCGTGTCCACGACCCCCTCCCGGGAGCCGATCCTGATCGCGGTCTTTATCTCGTCCTCGGTGACCGCATGCTCAGCCGCGACGACGGGGGTGACGAGGCCGATGAGCCGGTCCGAGATGCGGAGGACCGCCTGGCGGACCGGGTAGAGCAGGGATCCGATGAGCTTGATGCCCGGGGCGACCACGGGCGCAAGGCGGGTGTTGCACTGGATGGCGATTGTCTTCGGAGTGACTTCTCCCATGACCAGGATGGCGAGGGTCATGATGAAAATCGCCAGCACGGTCCCCTCATCGCCGAAGGCGGTCCGGAGGAGGGATTCCCCGAGCGTCGAGGAGAAAATGTTCACGAACATGTTGCCGATGAGTATCGAGGTCAGGAGCCAGCGGGGGTTGGCGAGGAGCCAGGAGATGAGGGTGCCCCGCCTGCCGCGCGAGAGCTTTTTCACCTGGAACGGGGAGAGGGAGAAGAGGGTGGTTTCGGTGCAGGAGAAGAAGAAGGAGAAGCAGAGGAGGACGAAGATGCCGACGATGTGGTAGGCGATATAGCGGTTCACGTGCGCGGGACTCCCCTCCCAGCGGCGCAGGTCAGTCGGCGGCGATGCGCTTCTCCCCGGGCTGCTTCTCCCCCGGACCTATCTCAAGGGCGCTCTTGCACCCCTGGACAATGTAGTCGAATCCGTAGAGGACCGTCTTGAAAATGCCGAGGAAGCGGGCGCTCTCCTCCTTCACCTGCACGAGCTCGCTCTCGGCAGCCGTGAGGCGCATCTTCAGCTCGGCGCAGTCGCGCCGGCAAACCTCAAGATCGCGCCCGCGCTCCTCGGACTCTTTCGCGAGCTCGTCGACACGGCGGGTCATCTCTTCGAAGTTGAGCCGGTCGAGGCGGCGGCGCACCTGGCGGGCATGCAGGAGGACGGCCGCGGCAAGGAGGATCAGCGACGCCGCGAACCACAGGTGGGGGTCCCAAAGGGTTTGGATCGGCATGGGCTCACTCCTCTGCGGCAACAGGCGGTTGCACATTGCCCCCCCCGGGGCGCGCCGCGTCACCGTCGGGGGCGGGAGGCGCTCAGGCCGCCTTTCCGTCGCAGCCGAGGGCCTTGATCTTCCGCCGCACGACGTCCCTGATGGCGTCCCTGGCCGGGCCGAGGTAGTGGCGGGGATCGAAGTTCCCGGGGTCCTCCGCGAAACACTTGCGGATCGTCCCGGTGATGGCGAGGCGGATGTCCGTGTCGATGTTGACCTTGCACACGTTCATCTTCGCGGCGCGGCTGATCATCTCCTCGGGGACGCCGCGCGACCCCATGATCTTTCCGCCGTACCGGTTGCAAAAGTCCACCAGGTCCTGTGGGACGCTCGAGGCGCCGTGCAGAACGAGCGGGAAGCCCGGAAGGCGCTCCTGGATCTCCTCGAGTCGCTCGAAGTCGAGCTTCGGCTCGCCCTTGAACTTGTAGGCGCCGTGGCTGGTCCCGATCGCCACCGCGAGCGAGTCGCATTTGCTCCGCTCGACGAACTCGTGCGCCTGGTCGGGGTTCGTGAAAATGGCGTCCTTTTCGCTCACGGAGACGTTGTCCTCGACCCCCGCGAGCTTTCCGAGCTCTGCCTCGACCGTTACGCCGCGCGGGTGGGCGTACTCGACGACCTTCCGGGTGAGCGCGATGTTCCCGTCGAACGAATGCTTCGAGCCGTCGATCATCACCGAGGTGAACCCCCCGTCCACGCAGGCCTTGCATATCTCGAAATCCTCGCCGTGGTCGAGGTGCAGGACGATCGGGAGGTCGCAGGTCTCGACGGCGGCCTCGACGAGCTTCTTGAGATACTCGTGCCGGGCGTATTTTCGGGCGCCGGCGGAGAACTGCAGGATGAGCGGGGCGCGCTCCGCCATGCCGCCCTCGACGATTCCCTGAATGATCTCCATGTTGTTGACGTTGAATGCCCCGATGGCGTAGCGGCCCGCGAGGGCCTTCCGGAAAAGCTCTTTTGTGGTGACGAGCGGCATGGCGAACCCCCTGTGGCGGTTGTGCGCCGCGGGCGACACTTCCGAAAGCCCCCGGCGTCGAAGACGTAAGTATGGCATACCCGGGACCGTGAGCGCAAGGGCTATGGCGCGCCCTGCGGCGCGACCCCCTCCCGGCAATCGCCTCGCCTCGCTCCGCCGAAGATGGTATCGTATCGGGGACGGGGCGACGCGAAGGAGAAGCGGCCCATGGAAAACACCGCCATTGCAGATGTCTTCAACGAGATCGCCGACATTCTCGACATCCTCGGCGAAAACCCGTTTCGTATCCGCTCTTACCGGAACGCGGCGCGGGTGATCGGGGACATGTCTGAGAGCATCGCGACCGTGGTGCGCGAGGGAGGGGACATCACCGTGCTCCCCGGCATCGGGGCCGCCCTGGCGGAAAAGGTCAAAGAACTCGTGTCCACCGGGCGACTCTCCTTTCTCGCCGAACTCCGGGAGAAGCTCCCGCGCGGGCTTCCCGGGCTCTTGAAGATCGAGGGGCTCGGGCCGAAGAAGGTGAAGCTCTTTTACGATACGCTCCATATCGACACGGTGGACAAGCTCGAGAAGGCGGCGCGGGAGGGTACGATCAGGGATCTCCCCGGGATGGGTGACAAGAGCGGGGACAACCTCCTGAAGGCGATCGCCCGCTACCGAGCGGGGCAGGGAAGGTTCAAACTCTCGGCGGGGCTCGAGTACGCGGAGTCCCTCATGCGCCATCTCCGGAAGGCGAGGGGGGTGGCGGCCATCGAGGCCGCCGGGAGCGTGCGAAGGCGGAAGGAGACCGTCGGGGACATCGACATCCTCGTCATCTGCGGGGCCGGGTCGGATATCATGGACCGGTTTGCCCGCTACGACGGGATCGAGGAGATGACCGCGAAGGGGCCGACGAAATCGAGCGCGCGGCTCTCGTGCGGGCTGAGCGTGGATGTGCGCGTGCTCGATGAGGGGAGCTACGGGGCCGCGCTCCAGTATTTCACCGGCTCAAAGGACTACAACGTCGCCCTCCGCGGTCGCGCGGGCGCGCGAGGCCTGAAGCTCAGCGAGTACGGGGTCTTCAAGGGCGCGCGGGCGATCGCCGGCCGGAACGAGGAGGGGGTCTACGCCGCGGTGGGGCTTCCGGTCATCCCCCCGGAGCTCCGCGAAAATCGCGGCGAGCTTGAGGCTGCGGAAAAAGGGGAGCTCCCCGCCCTGATCGAGCTCGCGGACATCAGGGGCGATCTCCAGATGCACACCGTGGCGACAGACGGCCGCGGCACGATCCTCGACATGGCGGCGAAGGCGAAGGAGCTCGGCTACGCCTACATCGCGATCACGGACCACTCGAAGGCGGTGAGGGTGGCCCGCGGGCTCGACGCGAAGAGGCTCGCAGCACACCTGAAGGCGATCGATAAGGCCGGGGAGAAGTCGCCCGGGATGCGAATCCTGAAAGGCATCGAGGTGGACATACTGCCCGACGGGAGCCTTGATCTCGACGACGGCATCCTCGGGGAGTGCGAGGTCGTCATCGCCGCGGTTCACTCCCGGTTCAACCTCCCCCAAAGGGAGATGACGCGGCGCATCGTGAAGGGCATCAGCAACCCGCGCGTCCACATCCTCGGTCATCCAACCGGGCGCCTCATCCTGGAACGGCCCGGCTACGAGGTGGACATGGAGGAGATCGTGAAAGCGGCGAAGGACCACGGGGTCGTCATGGAGGTGAACGCCCATCCGGACCGGCTGGACCTGCGGGACATCCACGTGCGCCTGGCAGTGGAGCACGGGGTGAAGCTCGTCATTTCGACCGACGCGCACTCGACGCAGAACCTCAATCTGATGCGCTACGGCGTCTTCACCGCACGCCGGGGCTGGGCGGAGGCGGGGGACGTGATCAACACGTATCCGCTGAAGAAGCTGCTGAGGGAGCTGAAAAGATAGCTATCGAGCTATCGGGCGATCGAGATGGAGAAGATGAGGGGGCGGGGATCAGGAGCTGAAGCGCTTTAGGGTGAGGGTGTCGAAGAAGTTGATGATCCTGCTGCTCACGGGAGAGAGCGGGATGACGGTCAGGCATGGGTCCGAGACAGTCCCGGTGACCCTGAACTGGACAAGACTCCCCGAGAGGCTGTCGAGGGCGGGCTGGAGCAACATGCCCGCAAGAAAAAGGGGACTCTTGCTGACGGGCCGCGCGTAGAGGGTGAGGTCGATCTCCCCGTCGATCCCCACCGTCCCGGTCCCGTAGAGGTCGAGGACGTCGCTTGAGACGCTGATCTCCTCGATGCGGAGCACCTGCCCGGTGAACGCGTAGACGATCCTGCACTCCTGCGCGGGTTCCTCCCGCGTCGGCCACGCGAGCTGGATTTTCGAAAGCACGAGAAGGAGCACGGGAAGATTCCAGAGGCGCGCGTCGGTCACGGCGAGCTCCCCGCGCCCCTGCACCTCGCCGAGGCAGTGGTCCCCCTGGAGGGTCACGTAGCCGCTGCCGTTGCCGCGCAGCCCCTCCACCGCCGGCTGGATCCCTCGGATGAGCGCCTTGATGTCGAGGTCCTCGAAGCTGTAGCGGTTGAAGTAGGTGCACGGCGTGTCGAGGTTGACGATGCTGTATCCCTCAACCGTTCCGCCGAACATTTTCCCGTCGAGGTGGTTCACGATCACCGAGCGCGGGTCCACGAACACCCGCCCCGTCGCCTTCGTGACGGGGAATGCCAGATAGCGGCAGGAGGAATCCTTTGCGGTGAAGATGAGGCTGTAGTCCCCTGTGCGCGCGGAGCCCCAGCACAGGGCCATAGTCCCCGTCAGGTCGAAGAGCCCGGCGGGGCGATAGCGCGTCCAGATGTCCATGCCGATGAACGGGAGGGCCGTGATCCAGCCCTCGGTGACGCGCAGGTCCGTGCTCTCGAACGAGACCCGCAGCGTTTCGGCGCCGAGGTCGGCGTTTCCGGAAACGGTGTAGGAGCCCCAGAACGGATCGTCCACCGTGCCGCGCAGGGCGACGAGCTTCTCCGACGGGAAGGGCGTGAGCTCGCAGGTGAGTCCCTGGATGAGACAGCCGCCGATCGTCACCCTGCCGCGCGTGAGCGTGAATACCGGGGGAGGGCCCGCCCCGCCCGCCGTAGTCTTCGCGACCACCCCCTCCCAGTTCGAGCGGCCCGCGCGGTCCCTGTCGAACCGGAGGTCGGCGTTCTGCAGGTTCAGCTCCTTGACCCGGAACTTCATCCTCGCGAGCGCGGTCCATCGCGGCCTCACGCGGATGCGGTCCGCCTTGAAGAGCAGCTCGTTCCCCTTGGATTTCCGCACGTTGAGCCCCCTGAGGGTGAGGCCGGAAAACGGGTCGAGCGACGCGGAGCCGAGGCTGATGTCGGCGATAAGGTACTGTCGGATGAGATCCCGGACCCGGGCCTTGAGCGCGGCCGGGCGGAGGAACAGGGCGTAGGAGAGCGCCGCAATCGCGGCGAAGAAGAGGATGACGAAGAGCGCCACGAGGCGCAGGATCTTCATGGGCCTATTATACCCCGCGGCCTTCTCGAATAGAAGAGGGTCAAGGCCGCGCTGAAAGTCAAGGCCGCGCTTGCACATACGCGGGGGATTGCGTACCATGTCGGGCCGGCATCGGGGGGAACTCGATCGCGTGAAAAAGAAACTGGCGGTGTTTACGGATTTCGACGGGACGGTGACGACCGTCGACTCGCTCCAGCATATTCTCACCGTCTTTACCGGGAACGCGTGGCGACGCATCGAGGCCGAGGTTGCGGCCGGGCGCATCGGGGACAGGAGGAGCCTGCAGATGGAGTTCGACCTGGTGCGCGCTCCTCGCGGCGAGGCGATGGCGGTCGTCGACCGCGACGTGGCGATCGACCCCTCATTCCCGCGTTTCGCGGCATGGCTCGGGGAGCGGGGGCTGCCGCTCACGGTGTTGAGCGGCGGGTTCGCCTCGATCATCGGACGGGTGCTCCGCCGGCACGGCCTCGGGGGGCTGGAGGTGCGCGCGAACGAGGTGAGGGTCTCCGGCCGGAGATGGAAAGTGATCCCCTCGCGCCGGCGGCGGCTCTGCGGAGAATGCAACCACTGCAAATCAGCTCCCCTTGTCCGCGCGAAGCGGAGGGGGATGCGGACCGTCTTCATCGGGAACGGGGTGACGGACCGCTGCCCCGCCGGCCATGCGGAGGTGGTGTTCGCGAAAGGGGTTCTCGCGGCGCACTGCGCGCGAGAGGGCATACGCTTCCGACGCTACCGCACATTCGAGGATGTGCGCGGGGCGCTCGAAAAGGAATTGCGCTTCCCGGCCGCTCGGGCTAAGGCTTGACCTGACCTGCGGCGGCAGGCGCGGGGCTCCCCTGCGGGGCCGCGCGCGGCGGGACGGGGGTGCGCTCGACGCGCAGCCATCCGTAGATCGGGACTTCGATCGTTTTTTGCTTCGGGTGATCGAGGGTGAAGGTGACCGTTGCCCTTACCCCCCCGGTCGCCGACTCCGGTTTCCCGGTCACGGTGAAGGTGTATGTCTGCGCGGGAGCGGGCGGAGTCGACGGGCTGATGGTGAACGCGGCGTTGTCGATCTCGATCTTCAGGATCGTGAACGCCTGATCCCGGGTGCTCGCGAGGGTGATCGAGCGGGTGACCTCCTGTCCAGGGGCGAGCTGCCCGAGGCTTATCCGGCTGGGAGATGCCGTGATGTCCCCGTTCACGGTGATCCGCACGGGGATCTCTATTTTCGGCTTCGTCTTGCAGTTCGTCACCACGGTCAGATTTTCGGAATACCGGCCGGTCTCGAGGTCGGGTTTAAGGGTGATCTCGATGGTGTAGCGTTTCTTCCCGTTCTCGGGCTGGTCGCTGCGGAGCTTCGCAGTCACCAGGTTCAGGCGCGTGGTCGGCTCCTCGATCGTGAGCTCTTCGGGCATTGTCTGTAAGATCCTGACCGTCCGCGCGGATTCGGACTTTGTGTCCTGGAGCATGACGTTCGCGGGCTCCACGGCGAGCGGGGGAATGATCGTCCCCTCGAGAATGAGACATGCCTTGGGCTCGATCGGGTCGTTCGAGAAGACGTAGATGTGTTTCGTCTGCTTCCCCTGTCTCCCCCCGACGGTGAACGTGGTCTTGATCTCGCCCTTTCCGCCGGGCGGGATCTCCTTGGACGAGATCAGCGCCGCGGTGCAGCCGCAGGTCGTGGAGACCTTGTCCACCTTCAGTTCTCCCGGTCCGTTGTTCCGGAATCTGTAGATGTGCTCGACCTTCTCAACGCCCACGACCTCGCCGAAATCGTGTTTCAGCTCCTCGAAGACGATCTTCGGCTGCGGCCCCTTGGGCGTTGCGGCGGGCTGGGGTGTTTCATGCGGTGCCCCCGCAACGCTGACGGGGTGCACGGGACTTGCGGCGGGAACGGGGGCTGCCGGGACATCGTGTCGTGCCTCCGGGGCGGGGACGACGGTCACCGGGAGGGACGGCATCGCGGGTTTCCCTCTCGCCGGGGCCGCGGGCGGTCCCGTGGGCTTGCGCCCCATGGCGGCTGCGATGGTGAACAAGGCAAATATGAGGGCGATGCAAAGCGCGGCGCTGCGGGCAAAGAGTTTCATGGCTTTCCGGCTCCTTTCGGTTCGTCGTGCGCGGCCTGCGTGCCGAGCGTCCACTATACCACACCGTCCCCGTGCGCATCAATATATGCAGTTACCGGGGTCTCTCCGGTATATACTACTGCCCATGAAAAGAACCCCGGCAGTCGCGCTGTTGTTCTGCGCCTGTGCCCTTTCCGCGGCATCGCCGGCCTCGAAGGATGAAAAGGAATCCCCCCCCGGGGAGTCCGTCCGGGGGGCGTCGTCCCCGGCGGACGCGCATTACCGGCGGGGGCTCGCCCTCAGGATGTCCCTTCGGTACGATGCGGCGCTCGATGAGTTCCGCGCCGCGACCGTTCTCCTCCCCGGCCATATCCCGGCGCACCGGGAATACCAGAACCTCATGCTCGACCTAGGGTTTCAGGAGGAGCTGGCGCGGGACTACGGGGCGGCGGTGCGCCGGAACCCCGGCGACCCCGCCCTGCGCTACCTGTACGGTCGTCTTCTCGACGATCCATCGAGCCAGGACCGGGAGTTCGCTCGGGTGATCGCGCTCGACCCGCGTTTCCCCTGGGGGCATTACGGCAGGGCCATGAATCTCCTGGGCCGGGGAGACCGGGAGGGGGCGGAGGAGGAGATCGCCGCGGCGCTCGACGGTGACCGGTTATTCATGCAGGCTCGCATCGCGAAGGCGCATCTCGAGTCGCTCGCGGGGAGGCGCGAGCGGGCCCTCCAACTCTACCGGGAGCTTCTTCGGGATGAGGACGCGCCGGGCGAGCTGTTTGCCGCGGCGCTTTCGGAGTGCCAGGCCCTCGACCGGACGGACGAGGGGGCGGCCATAAGCGCGATCGCGGCAGCCCGTTTCCCGGGGAGTCCGCCGCTCGCGGCGTACAGGGGATATTTTCTGGCGCGGGGCGGGGACCGGGCGGGGGCGGTCGAATGGTACGAGAACGCCGCGCGCGCGGGGCCGCTCCCCTTCGTTTTCGCGCAGGACCTGCGCCGCCTTTACGCCGACTCAGGTCTCCACGGGAAGGCGGTCGGGCTGTGGCGCTCGCTTTTCGGGATGCAGCTCTCCGCGGAGGACAACCGGCTCCTGCCCCTCTGGCGCCGTGTCGAGGAGACGGCGCGCGCGGCACCTCCCGGCGCCGGTCCCGCTGCGTTCGCCGCCCTTGCGGAGTCGTACGAGGCGATGGGCTGGTGGGCGGAGGCGGCCTCCGTCCGCAGGGCCGAGGGAGGAGACGCGGCGCGCGGCGGTCCCCTCGCCGCGGATGCCGAGGGGGTGAAGGTTCTGGACGCACTGGGCCGCTACGGGAAGTGGCTCGATAGCGGCACACGCCGGCGGTCTCCCCGCATCTCTTTCCCCCGCGCGGTGGGAGAGCTCACCCGGGTGACGGCGGAGGCGGCGGGGCGGCCGGTGGTCCTGCCGGGGTCGATCCGCTCCCTCGCCGGGGTCCGCTGGTTCGGCGACGCCACGGGACGGCCCCAGCCGCTGCTCGACGCGCTCCGCGGGGGGAACCGCGAGATCATCTTTTTTGAGAACGTGTGCGCGCGGCGGATGACCTTCGAGGTCGCCGAGGTGATCCGGTGCGCGCTCAGGCGCGGCGACGCGCGCGGGCCGTTCCACTGGGAGACCACCTGCTGCCCGTCGGGCAGCGGCGTGATGGAGGGGGAGAGCGGGCTGGCCTACCCGCCGTTCACGGGTCTCGCGGTCTTCTACGACCCGTCGCGGTGGAGCGACCTGTGCGAGTCGCGGGGCTCGCGGAGGAGGGATCCGCTCGGGCACTCGTGGTTTCTCGATGAGACCGGCCGTGGTCCGCTCGGGCCGCGCGAGGTGCTGTTCTCACGCATGCTCGAGAAGAGGCTTTTCGAGAAAGTCTGCCGGTCGATCTCCTGCCCGGCGGGGGAGCCGATCGAGGCGCGCATCGAGGACCGGTACGCCGAACTTGTCGCCGCGCACGAGCGCCTGCACCTCGGCGACTTGAGGCGCTTCCTCCCCGTCTCGAAGCATCCCGCGCGGTGCATCGGGCTCGCCGCTCGCGCGCTCTTCTCTCCGCGGCGGATCGAGAGATGGTTCGAGGAGCGCGCCACCGTATGCAGTCTCGCCCGCGGCGGCGATCCGTCGCTCTGGCTCCTGACGGTCCACGCGCAGCTCGCGGGAGCGACGGGGGCGCACAGGGACGCCTGCCGCCGCGTTCTCGATGCGATCGTGGGCCGCGTGGCGTCGCGCCCCGGCGCGTTTCCCGGGATCGACGGCCGAAAAAATATTCTCAACCAGCTATACCTGCTCGACGCTGAGACGCTCAGGGCGGTCGTGCGGGAACTCTACGGGGAGGGCGAATGAAATACGCGGCGTGGGTGAAGAGGTTCGGACGGGTGCAGGGGGTCCTTGCGGTTTCCGCGGCGCTTGCCGCGATGTACGGGTGCGCGGTCGCTCCGGCGCCCGCGCCGCCCCGCAATGAAGAGTCCGGGCCCGGCGCGGCGGGTGAAGACCTCGCGAGGCTTCATGGCGTTATCGACCGTGCCGTCGAACAGTACGGGAAGGTGCGGGAGTACCGGTGCATGTTCGAGAAGCGCCAGCGCATCGGCGGCGGGCTCCAGGATGCCCAGCGGATACTTCTCAAATTCAGGAAGCCGATGGACGTCTACATGAAATGGCTCTCGAAACAGCATGAAGGCCAGGAGATGCTCTACTCGCCTTCACGGTACGGGCCGAGGGCACTTGTCCGGGCGGGGGGATGGAAGGGCATGGTGACCCCGGTCATCCCCATCGACGTCGACGGGTACTGGGTGATGCGCGACAACATTCACCCGATCAATCACACGGGGATAGGATATTTTCTCGATGTATTCATGAAAAATGCGCGGCGCGCGCGGGGTGAAAAGGCGAGCGACGTGATCGACAGGGGGACGGAGACGGTTTCCGGGCGGCGTACGCGGGTGCTCGAGTCGGTGCTGCCGGCGGACCGCTCGAAGGGGTACTACTGCTACCGGTGCATGGTCTGGTTCGACGAGGAGAACGGCCTCCCGGTGAAGATTCGAATCTATGACTGGGACAACAACCTCTCCGAGGAATACCTCTACGAAAACCTTGAGCTGAACCCCGGCTTCACCGACAAGGATTTCGACCGACATAACCCGGAATATCATTTCTGACCCAGACGCCGGGTCGCGGCGATGAACTGTTCGAGTTTCTCGATTGCCCTGCCGCTCTCGAGCGCCTCGCGTGCGCGGGCCATTCCCTCACGGAGGTCCGGCGCTGTCCCGGCAGCATAGAGTCCCACGGCCGCGTTGGCGAGACAGATGTCCCGGCGAGGGCCCTTGTCCTTCCCCGCAAGTATCTCCGTGAGGATCCCCGCGTTCCTGCGCGGCGTCCCGCCCCGGAGCGAGTCAATCGGGGCGCAGGGAATTCCAAGCGCGCGCGGCGTGATCTCCACGGGACGCATCCGTCCCTTCGAGAGCATGACCGCCCGGGTCGCTCCCGATACCGACACCTCGTCCATCCACGCACCCTTATGCCCCGTTCGGCCGCAGACGATGAGCGCGCGCGGGATTTTCAGAATCCGCGCGGCTTTCCCCGCGAGGTCGAGCATGTCCGGATGATAGACGCCGAGGATCTGGAAGTCGACGGGGGCCGGGTTGCAGAGCGGACCCAGCAGGTTGAAGACGGTGCGGAACGGCAGCGCCCTCCGGACCTCCGAGACGTTTTTCATCGCCGGGTGGTAACGCGGAGCGAACATGAATCCTATCCCGGCCTCCCCGATGCAGCGGGCGACCTCCTCCGGGCCGAGATCGATCAGCGCGCCCAGCGCTTCGAGGGCGTCCGCGCTCCCGCATCGCGAGGTGCTCGCCCGGTTCCCGTGCTTGGCGATCCTGACCCCCGCCGCGGCAAGGATGAACATGGCGGCGGTGGAGACATTGAAGAGATGCAGGCTGTCTCCCCCCGTGCCGCAGTTGTCGCCGAGGGGCCCTTCACCTGGGCGGACCGCGACGGGCACCATCTTCGCCCGCATCACCCCGGCCATCGCGGCGAGCGCCCGCGGGGTGCAGTCGGACGATTGGAACGCGGAGAGAAAGAGCCCCGCCTCATACGGGTCGCACTCTCCCCCCATCATGATCTCCACTGCGCTCGCCGCATCCGCCGCGCGAAGACTCCCGCCCTCCGCGAGCCGGCGCCCGAGTTTCAGGAGCGCCGCGCTCACCGGGCGGGGCGGGGGCGGAAAGAGCCGGGGCAGTTCGTTGCGGATGAATCGCGCGGTGTCCATGGTACGGTCGGCCTTCCCTATCCGCTCCAGTGTAGCACAGCCATGCCCCGTGAGCGATGCGGCAGTCGCGGCGGCGCCTGTCGCGGTACGGATCGCCGGTTCGCGACGGCCACACCGGGGCCGATGCACGCGCGCAATCTAAATGCTGGTCAAGGAGGATAACCCCTCCTATAATCCTGCGAGGCGCGCATCGCGTAGGAATCTTCTTTTCGTTTTACGTGGAGCGCCGTCCGCGGTCCAGTCCGCGGATTGCGTGAGAGGTAAGGTACGGAAGAGAACCCTTGTTTTGCAGTATCACCGAACGCCATCACACAAGTCCATAGAGGGGAGGACGTGACATGCATGTCGAAGAACACTTCCGCGACAAGGGGTGCGTGGTCACCGGCGCGGCGTCGGGTATCGGCTTTGCAGTCGCGGAAGCGCTTCTGCATGCGGGCGCGGCTGTCGTACTGGCGGATCGGGATGCGAAGACGCTGGTCTCCGCGGTCGAACGGCTCGGCGCACATGCCGGGCGTGTGCATTCCGCGAACGTCGACGTGACGAGCCAGGGACAGGTGCAGAGGTTGATCCAGGACGCGGCGTCGCGCCATGGCCGGCTGGATTTTCTCTTCAACAATGCCGGCGTCGGATGCACGATGCCGATCGGCGACGCGACGCTGGAGCATTGGCGCCGCCTCATTGACGTCAACCTCTGGGGCATCATCTACGGGGTCCACGCCGCCATCCCGGTCATGCGCCGCCAGGGCGGGGGTCACCTCATCAACACGTCGTCGCTCGCCGGGCTCATGCCGTTCCCGTTCCAGGCCCTGTACTGCGCCACCAAGTATGCGCTGGTGGGCCTCAGCGAAAGCCTCCGCTTCGAACTCGCGGACGAGGGCATTCATCTCTCCGCCGTGTGCCCCGCGGACGTCGCCACCCGCATCTACGGGACGCCGATCATCGGCGAACGCAGGGAGGTGAAGCCCCCGGACAATGCGATCCCCGCGGAAGAGGCGGCGCGGATCATCCTCGCGGGCGTCGCGAACGGGGAGGGCATCATCGTCCTGCCTGAATCAGCCCGGAAGTACTGGCTCCAGTATCGAACGTCCCCTGAATCCGCTGAAAACCTTTTGATGGATATGGCCAGGCAACGCCGCAGCGCGTTCCAGTCCACCGGGTCGTATTATTAGGCCTTCTGAACCTGGTGACGAGGCACTGCGGTGTGCCGGGAGGTCACATGATGCCGCAATCGGTCGCTGTGTACGTTCGAAGACAAGGCGCAAGTGCGGCCGTGATCAACATGGCGCTCAACCCGGCACTGGCATGGGTCGGCAACCGCGGGATGAGGTTCATGCCGCTCCGCAGCATTGTAAGCGATGCCGCAGTGACTTCGGTCGTCCTATCTCTGCTGGTGGCGCTGTTCGTCACATCCGGTGTCCATCGTGATCTCAAGGCCGGGCGCGTCAGGGCCGTCAGCGGGTTTTCCCGTGAGGGACGTCTGCTCTCGCGCCTGCCCGGTCACTCGTGGGCCCTGGGACTGATGCTCGGGTTCGGCATCGCGTTCGTTCTTGCGCCACTCACATGTGGACTGTTTCATCTGGCCGGTATCCCCGGGCTTTGTTTCGCGCGGTTCGCCTTGTTCAAGGCCGTGTACACCGGTCTGCTGGGGTTTGTCGTGACGCGGTGGGTGATCCTCAGGCAGTTGCTGCGTGTTTCACTGACATGAGGGGCGCGAAAGAGGGGAGGCGCAACCTCGACATACGCATCGGTCCCATGATCCGGAGAACCGGAAGGTCTGCACGTAGTCTCCTTGGGATCAATCTGCTATAGTGAGAAGCGATTGAGATGTCACTATAAACCATGGAGGGTATTCTGCATGAGACACACTATCGTCACCCGAATCGTCACTGTCTTGGGAGCCGCCGTTGCCTGTGCGGCGCTTCTGCCGACCGCCTCCGACGCGTGCACCCGCTGCGTTTACCTTGGGCCGAAGGACACGGTCATCGTCGCCCGGTCGATGGACTGGGCGGAGGACCCGGGCACGAACCTCTATTGCTTTCCGCGCGGCATGAAGCGCGACGGGGCAGCGGGCCCCAATTCCATCGCCTGGACCAGCGCGTACGGCAGCGTCATCTGCGCCTTCTATGATGTCGGCTCCGTCGACGGCATGAACGAGAAGGGCCTGGTCTCCAACATCCTCTTCCTGGTTGAATCCGACTACGGCAAACCTGACGGCACGCAGTCGACTCTCTCGATCACCGCCTGGGCCCAATATGTGCTGGACAACTTCGCCACCGTCGCCGAGGCGGTCGACGCCTTGCGCAGGGAGCCCTTCGTGATCATCGCCCCCATACTGCCAACCGGCGCCCACGCCCAGGGGCACATGGCGATCTCGGATCCGAGCGGCGACTCGGCGATTTTCGAGTATGTCAAGGGCACGCTGGTCATCCACCACGGGCGCGAGTACCAGGTCATGACCAACTCCCCGACCTTCGACCAGCAGCTCGCGCTCAACAAGTACTGGGAGCAAATCGGCGGGCTGACATTTCTCCCGGGCACCAACAGGGCCGCCGACCGCTTCGCCCGTGCCTCCTTCTACATCAACGCCATCCCCAAAACCGACGAACACAAGAGAGCCGTAGCCTCGGTCTTCAGCGTGATTCGCGGCGTCTCGGTCCCGCTGGGCATCACCACCCCGGGCCAGCCCAACATTTCCAGCACGATCTGGCGCACAGTCTACGACCACAAGAACAAAGTTCTTTATTTCGACTCGGCCACCAGCCCGACCGTGTTCCGGGTGCCTCTGGCGGACCTGGACTTCAAAGGGGGGGCACCGGTCAAGAAGCTGACGCTCTCAGGCGGCGAGACCTACAGCGGCAGCGCGGCGGCAATGTTTAAAAATGCCGAACCGTTCAAGTTCCTGTCTGCGGAGGCGCAATAACCTCTTTCTGAGAGAGATCAGAGAAATATCAGGGTCAGAAAACGGAGCTGCGGTGACGATTAATCATACGCGCATTCAGTAGCAGATGGTGAAAGACCGAAGATTGGCGAAACGGGTGAGACAGATTCACGATAAACTTGTGTAGAGGAGGGGTCTGCCCCTGATGGGTTGCTGATGGGTTCACTGCGCGCGGCCCAACCAGCGGCTGGACCTGACAGCCCTTGGGCGAGCAGGCTCGCGTCGGGCCGCAGGTCAGCCGAAGCCCCGTGAGACGCATGAAACAGGTAGTGCCAAATCCGACTTTCTATCGTCTGCGCGCCACCCCCTTCGGCCCCGTGGCTGTGCTCTGGTCGGCTTACGGACGAGAGCCAGGGATCTGCCGCATCCTGATATCAAAGCCGGGATTCCCTGCCGCGCACGCTCTCAGGAAATGCTTCCCTGATTCCGCTGCCTCCTCCTGCCCGGAAATCGACATCCTTGTCGGTCAGATCGAGGCATCCCTGAGCGGCGAGGATATCCGGTTCTCTCTCGACGCGGTCCGCCTCGAACTCTGCTCCGCCTTTCAACAGAAAGTCCATCGCGCCGACCACGCGATTCCCCGCGGCAGGGTCAGCACGTATAGTCTCATTGCGAAACACGTGGGCAATCCGAACGGCGCCCGCGCCGTCGGGGCGGCCCTGGCGACCAATCCCTTTCCCATTGTCATCCCCTGCCACCGGGTGATCAGTTCCGACGGCTCCCTGGGCGGCTATGGGGGCGGATTGAAAATGAAACGGGCTCTCCTGGAGATGGAAGGCATCGCATTTCGCGATAAAGGTCGCGTGGCAAACCGGGGTTTCTTTTATGAAGATACACATATTTCCGAGTCTGCTCGATTGACTTAATGATATCACTATAGTACTATAGTGCCATGCCGAGAAAGATCAGGGAGCTTGTTCGAGATCTGGAGAGGGCTGGCTTCATCAATCGCGGCGGCAAGGGAAGCCATCGCAATTTCAAACATTCGAAAGGAGTCAAGATCACCATCAGCGGCCGGCCGGGACAGGATGCGAAGCGATATCAGGAAAGAGAACTGCTGAAGGCTATTCGAGAGGTGGCGCCATGAAACCGAGCGACCGGTATCTGAAGATCGTGGAGTGGTCGGAGGAAGATCAATGCTATGTAGGCACCTGTCCCGGCTTGATGTTAGGGGGCGTTCATGGCCCTGTCGAATCGGAGGTCTACGGGGATCTCTGCCGAACCGTGGACGAATGGCTGAAGATCCATGAGGATGACGGCGATCCATTGCCGACGCCCACCGTCCGATCGGACTATTCCGGGAAATTTGTCGTGCGCGTCGGAAAAGAAATGCACAAGGAATTGGCGATTCGCGCCGCGCGCGCGGGCCAGAGCCTTAATTCGTACTGTATTCGGATGATGAGAGAACAGTCCTCTCCCTATGGGGTGGGCACACGCGGGAGATGTGGCCGGAGGAAAAGTGTTCCCCGTGAGGCGCGATGAGCGTCCACACCGGGCAGATTGTGCGCAGGTTGCGTGAACTGGGCGATCCCGGCGTCGCGACCCAGTCGCGGCGATTCTTCAGGACGGGAAAGGGAGAATACGGGGAAGGAGATACGTTCCTCGGCATCCGTGTCCCGACCCTCAGACAATGCTGCGGGGAGTACAGGGAAATATCCCTCGACGAAGCCCTGGGATTACTGAAATCCCCCTTCCATGAAGCCCGACTCCTTGCCCTGCTGATACTCGTCGCGCGGTATTCCTCGTCCCGAGGGACCGGCGAGAAGAAAGCTGTCTACCGCGCGTACTTGAACCACACGGCCCACATCAACAGTTGGGATCTGGTCGATTGTTCTGCGGAGCATATTGTGGGGGCGCACTTGTTTAGGCGAGACAGAAAGCCCCTCTACCGGCTCGCGCGGTCGAAAAATATGTGGGAGCGAAGAATCGCCATTATGTCCACGTTTCACTTCGTAAAGAGAAATGACTTCGCGGATACCCTGGCGGTCGCGGGATTGCTGCTGTATGACCGGGAGGACCTGATCCACAAGGCCGCGGGGTGGATGGTGCGCGAGGTGGGCAAGAGAAACCCGGATACAGAGGAACAGTTCCTGGCGCGACACTACAAGGAAATGCCCCGAACCATGCTGCGCTACGCCATCGAAAAACTGCCCGAGACCGAACGACGCGCATACCTGCACGGCACCAGATAGCGCATCCGGCGATCCGGGTGCGGATACTGGGGGCACTTACGGCGGGTATTTTCACCCCCCATCCCGACCCCCCCCTCAAGGGGGGAGGGGGATAATGGGGGAGCTCCCCATGAGTGACTCCATACGGGTGCGGGGCTTTTGCGGTTGAACGTGCGGGCGGAAGCTGGTATTGTGCCGCCATGACGAACGGCGCCGCGAGGGATATCGACAGGGAGAAGGAGTCCGCCCTAGTCGATGAGATCGAGCATTTCAGGAGGGAGAAGGAGCGCATCCGGGCCATCGTCGGGAGGATCGGCGGCGTCCCCACGTTCAAGCAGAAGCTTCTCAATATATTCTTTGCAGTCGCCATCGCCGCCTGTTTCGCCGTGTCGCTCCTCACGCACGGCAGGCTCACCCTCTCGATGATCGAGGTCGGCATCGTGCTCATCTCGCTCAAGATCATGTGGCTCCTCCACAGCTACTCGCGCCAGATGCACTTCATGTTCTGGGTCCTCTCGGGGCTCGAGTGGCGGCTGAACGAGATCGTTGAAGAGATACGGGGGAAGGGGCGATGAGAAGGTCGGCCGCCGTTCTTTGTGCCGCCGCTTTGCTCTACGCGTGCGCGCGGGCCGAGAACAATCCGCAGCCCCGGCTCGTGAAGATGCCGAAATCCGCGCCCGCGAAGCATGCGAAACGCGGGCCTGCGCCGCTCATCATCGAGGTGGCGCTGGTGCCGGAGCCGGGGAGCGCCCCCTGCGCCGAGGCCCCGACGCGCCCGCGCGACTATTTCGGGGAGGTGGGGGAGTGCCTTCGTATCGGAGCCACCGTCGTGCGCGTGCAGCCGCTCGCGCCGGAGAGCGGACCGGAGGGCTGCCGCTACGACCGGAGCCTCGCGAACTACCGGGAGGTCGTGAAGGGCGTGCTCCAGGCGGCGCCCGCCGTCATTCTCGACGTCGATCTCGCGGGGGCGACGACCGAGGTCATCGAGTGGGCGCGATGCAACGGCCGGATCGAGCTCTGCGCCGCGCAGGGGAGGAGGACCCTGTTCTCGCCCGCAGGCGGCAAGGCGCCGATCGAGGCGATGCGGAAGATCATCCGGGAAGGCGGTCACCTCCGCCTCGGCCTCCGCGAGAGCCGCGCGTGGCCCTACAAGGGGAATCCCGTCAACCTCGACTACCTGCGGCAGGCGGTCTCGATCGCGCGCGCCCTGAAGCGGCCGATCGCCACCCCTGCGGAGGCGAGAAAGATGCTGGGCCTTAAACCCCTTGCACCCCTGTACGCGGCGCCGAGCGGGAGGAAGGTCAGGGCGGGGGAGAAGTTTTCGCTCGATGCCATCGCACAGCCTCTGCCGGCGGCCGTGAAGGGATACGCCGTGATCATTGCGCCCGACGGAAAGAAATATTCGCTCACGAAGAGGGGCAGGATCACCTCCGGAGTCATCCCCTTCATCAGCGACCCGGATGGGATCAGGCTGCCCGTCTACAAAACCCTTGTCGACGCCGTGATAGACCCCGCGACGCACCCGGGCATCTACACCATCCACCTCGCCCTGATCCCGCTCCACTCGATCGCGCGCGCCGAGACCGCGCTCGCCGTGGCGACGGAGAAGGTGACGGTGGAGTAGGAAAAATGCCATGAAATGGACACACGCATTCATACCGACATTGAAAGAGAGCCCCGCGGACGCCGAGATCGCCAGCCACAGGCTGATGCTTCGCGCGGGGATGATGCGGAAGCTCGGCGCGGGGGTCTACACCTACCTCCCGCTCGGGTGGCGGAGCATCAGGAAGGTCGAGCGCATCGTGCGCGAGGAGATGGACCGCGCGGGCGCGCAGGAGCTGCTCCTCCCCATCCTGAGCCCCGCGGAGCTCTGGCGCGAGAGCGGGCGCTGGGACGAGTACGGCAAGGAGCTCATGCGCCTCAAGGACCGGCACGACAGGGAGTTCGCGCTCGGGCCCACGCACGAGGAGGTCATCACCGCGACGGTGCGGGGCGAGGTGCGCTCTTACCGCGAGCTGCCGCTCTGCCTGTACCAGATACAGACCAAGTTCCGGGACGAGGTGCGGCCGCGCTTCGGCGTGATGCGCGGGAGAGAGTTCACGATGAAGGACGCCTATTCATTCCACCGGGACGCAGCGTCGCTCGAGGAGTACTACCTGCGCATGCACGAAGTGTACTCCCGCATCTTCAGGCGGTGCGGGCTCACCTTCAGGGCGGTGCTCGCCGACCCCGGCCTCATGGGGGGGAAGGACACGCACGAGTTCATGGTGCTCGCCGAGACGGGAGAGTCCGTGGTGATCTCGTGCCCGTCGGAGGCCTGCGGCTACGCCGCGACGACCGACACGGCGACCGGCGCGGTGCCGCCTGCGGAGGAGCGCGAAGAGGCGGAGCTCCGCGAGGTCCACACCCCGGGGAGGAAGACGGTCGAGGAGGTGACGGCGTTCCTCGGCGTGACGCCGGACCGGCTCATCAAAACGCTGCTCTACCGCGCGGGGGAGGAGACGGTCGCGGTGCTCATCCGCGGCGACAGGGATGTGAGCGAGCCGAAGCTCGGCAAGGCCCTCGGCCGCGCCGGGCTGGAGCTGGCCGACGAGGCGGCGATCCGGAAAGTCACGGGGGCCGAGGTCGGCTTCGCGGGGCCCCTCGGCCTCAAAGGGGTCCTCGTCATCGCCGACCGCACGGTGAAGGGGATGCGGGACGGCGTCACGGGGGCGAACCGGACCGACCATCACCTCGCGGGGGTGAGCGAGGGTCGCGATTTTACCGCCGCGGAGTACCACGACCTCGCCGTGAGCCGGGAGGGCGACGGGTGCCCGAGGTGCGGCGCGCCGCTCACGGCGTACCGCGGGATCGAGGTCGGGCAGATCTTCAAGCTGGGCAGGAAGTACAGCGAGTCGATGGGGGCGACGTTCTCGGACGAGGACGGGGCGGCGAAGCCGTTCGTCATGGGCTGCTACGGCATCGGCGTCACACGGACCGTCGCCGCCGCGATCGAGCAGCACCACGACGCCGACGGGATCATATGGCCGATGGCCATCGCGCCGTACCACGTCGAGATCATCGCGATGAAGGTGACGGACGAGCCGACGATACGCGCCGCCGGGGAGCTCTGCGCCGCCCTCGAGGTGCGGGGGGTGGAGGTGCTCCTCGACGACAGGGACGAGCGGCCGGGGGTGAAGTTCAAGGACGCCGACCTCGTCGGCATCCCGCTCAGGGTCGTCGTCGGGCCGAAGGGTCTCGCGCAGGGGAAGGTTGAGCTGAAGGTCCGGGGCGAGAAGGATGCGCGGCTCGTCGACATGGGGGGCGCCGCAGATGAGATCGCGGGGATGGTGCGGCGGGCACTGGAATAAAATCCCAAATCCCAAATCCCAAATCAAAGAGACACACCCTTCTCTTCCTATCCGGGTCCCCGGCAGTCCCCTCTCCTGGAGGGTCTTCTCAATCAGCGGAAGCGAAATCCCGACGACGCAAGGCACCCTTGGCGTCACAGAAGAGGCATAGCGGGAACCTACTTCTTCTTGGGATTCGGGATTTGGGATTTGGGATTTGAATCCGGGGATTTGGGATTTCGTGGGATGTCGATCTCGTCGATGTAGCCCACGATGACGGCGCGCACGCAGCCGTCCTTCCAGTCCAGCACCTGCCGCGCGGAGTTCCCCTCGTCCACGAAGATCACCCGGTCGCCCTCCCCCGCAGAGACCGTGTCCACGGCAATCACCGGGGTCTCGGTCTTCTTCCCGTACGGGTCCTCGGGGCGGACGAGGAGGAGCTTGCGGCCGTTGAACCCCTCGGGCTTCAGGGTCGCCACCACCGTGCCGATGACGGTGCCGATCTTCATGGGGCGTCCTTTGTCACGGCGTCGATGATCCCGGTGATGGCCGCGTCGGCGGGATTGAAAGGCTCCGGCAGGGGCAGCGACGCCTCGCGGCCGCCGATGAAGAAGACGGTCTCCCCGGGGCCGGACTGCTGGCTGTCGCAGGCGACGACGGGCTCGCCCGCGGGCTTTCCGTCTTCGTCGAGCGGCTGGACGAGGAGGAGCTTGACGCCGTTCAGCGACTCCACCTTCCGGGTCGCCACCACCGTGCCGATTACTTTCCCGATTTTCATTTCGATGCGCCGTCCTCGCGCGACTTTGAATAGACCTCTTTGCCTCCGACTTCCCACGTGTCGACGATCGCCATGACGACCCCGTCCACGGGCCGCTTGTCGGTCTGGGCGGTCTGCCGGCATGAGCTCCCCTCGGAGTAGAGCACCACGTCGCCGGTCCCCGCCTGCACCACGTCGACCGCCATGACGTAGTTCTTGAGAGCGCTCCCGCCGTGGGAGAGCTGCTGGACCAGGAGGAGCTTCAGCCCCTGGATGTTCTCGCTCTTCCGGGTCGAGACGACCGAACCCACCACTCTGCCGAGCTGCATGAACCCCTCCGGGGTAAATCCCAAATCCCAGATCCCAAATCCCAAAAGGCAAGGATTCACGGAAAAAAGAAGGGGATGGCCGGGATCAGTCCTTCGGATGCGGACGGCCGAGCGGCAAAACCGTGTCCACGTTGACGTGCGGCCTCGGTATCACGTGGACGGAGACGAGCTCTCCCACCTTCTCCGCGCCCCGCGCCCCGGCCTCCACCGCCGCGCGCACCGCCGCGACATCGCCGCGGACGATCGCCGTGACGTACCCTCCGCCGATCTTCTCGTAGCTCACGAGCTCGACCTTGGCCGCCTTCACCATGGCGTCCGACGCCTCCACCATGGCGGCAAACCCGCGCGTCTCGATCATTCCCAGTGCTTCGGCCATTGTGTGATCCTCCGCTGATGTGTGCGCCGCGCGCATGTGAAACAGGGGCACATCATAGTACAGCGCCGCGGAGGGGGTCAAGGGGAGAGTGCTGGATGGGAAATCCCAAACCCCAAATCCCAAATCCAAAAAATCCCCGAAGCGGAAGGCCCCCGTGGAGACGGAGCTAGGATCGTGGACCCGCACAGCAAATCGCGCCAGATCCCGAATTGCGGCAGATCGCGGTGGAGGCGGCGAGGGAACGGATGCTATACTCTCCCGTCGATGGCACGTGGAGTCGAAATATTCGGGAGGAACAGATGAAAAGGACGGCCGCCGGCATGGTCGCGTTCTTCGCATGGCAGTGGAGCGCCGGGACGCCCCTGGGGGCGTTCGAGCCGGTGAAGGAGATACGGGCCGGGTTCGTCTACGTCGCCCCGGTCGGGGACGCCGGGTGGAACTGGGCCCACGACGAGGGGAGGAAGTCGATCGAGAAGCTCCCGTTCGTGAAGAAGACCCGGTTCGTCGAGAACGTGAAGGAGGGGGCGGACGCGACGCGCGTGATGACCCAGTTCGCGGAGATGGGATTCAATTTGATCTTCGCGACGAGCTACGGCTACATGGACCCGTGCGAGGAGGCGGCGAAGAACTACCCGAAGACCGTCTTCATGCACTGTTCCGGATCGAAGCGCTCCGCCAACATGTCAAACTATTTCGGGAGGATGTACCAGGCCCGCTACCTCACCGGGATCGTCGCGGGGAAGATGACGAAGAAGAACGACATCGGCTATGTCGCCGCGCACCCGATCCCCGAGGTGATCCGCGGCATCAACGCGTTCACCCTCGGGGTCCGATCGGTCAACCCGAGGGCGAAGGTCAGGGTGGTCTGGACCTATACCTGGTTCGACCCGGCAAAGGAGAAGGAGGCAGCGGAGAGCCTTATCGAGGTCGGGGCCGACGTGATCGCCCAGCACCAGGACTCATCGGGCCCCCAGCAGGCCGCCCAGGAGCACGGGGTCTGGAGCATCGGGTACAACACCGACATGAGCCGGTTCGCCCCGACGGCCCACCTGACCTCCGCCGTCTGGAACTGGGTCCCTCTCTACACGAAGATCGCGACCGATCTCCATGAGGGGAAGTGGAGCAACGAGCCGATCTGGTGGGGGATCGAGACGGGGATCGTGGACATCGCCCCTCTCGGCCCGATGGTTCCGGAGGAGGTGAAGAAGCTCGTCACGGAGAAGAAGAAGGAGATCGCGGAGAAGAAGCTCGTGGTCTTCCGGGGACCGGTCAGGGATCAGGAGGGGAAGACGGCGATCCCCGACGGGAAGGCCCCCACGGACCGCGAACTCTACACCATGAGCTATTTCGTGGAGGGGGTCGAGGGGCGGATACCGAAATAAATCCCAAATCCCAGATCTCAAAAGGATGATACTCTCAAGGAGTGCAACCGCAACGGAATGAGCCGGGTGACGCTCTCGCCAATTCCATGAGCGAAACGATACACGAGCCGGCGGTGCGGATGTGCGGCATCCGCAAGAGCTTCCCCGTCGTCGTCGCCAACGACGGCGTCGATTTCGATGTCCGCCGCGGAGAGATCCACGCCCTCCTCGGGGAGAACGGGGCGGGCAAATCCACCCTGATGAACATCCTCGCCGGCCTCTACCGTCCCGACGCGGGGGAGATCCGGCTCGACGGACGCCCCGCGGCGATCGGCTCCCCGCGCGACGCCATCGCCCTCGGCGTCGGGATGGTGCATCAGCACAGCACGCTCATCCCCCGCCACACCGTCGCCGAAAACGCGGCGCTCGGGATGCCCGGGCTCCCGTTCCTTTACCGCGCGCGGGATATCGAAAACCGTGTCGAGAGGGTGGCGCGGCGCTACGGCCTGGCGGTGGACCTGCGCGCCCCCGTCTGGCAGCTCTCGGTGGGCGAGCAGCAGCGCGTCGAGATCGTGAAGATGCTCCTCCGACAGGTGCGCGTGCTCATACTGGACGAGCCGACGGCGGTGCTCGCGCCCGGCGAGACCCGCGCGCTCTTCGAGACGATGCGCGGGTTTGCACAGAAGGGCCGGGCGGTCATCTTCATCTCGCACAAGCTCGACGAGGTGATGGAGATATCGGACCGCATCACCGTCCTCCGGAAAGGGACGGTCGTCGCGGTCCTTGACCGCGCCGCGACACACGAGCGCGAACTCGCCCGCCTGATGGTGGGGAGAGAGCTCACGCCCGCGCGCGCATCTCGGGGGCTGCCCATTTCATTCCGCGGGCATGCGGGCGCGCCCGCTTCCGCCGCCGCGCCCGTGAGGGCGGAGGGGCTGCCGGTCATAGAGCTCACGGGTCTCATGGCGCCCGGCCCGCGCGGCGCCCCCGCGCTCCGCGGCGTCGACCTCGATCTCCGCGGGGGAGAGATCTTCGGAATCGCGGGCGTCTCCGGAAACGGGCAGAAGGAGCTCGAAGAGGTGCTCACGGGCCTGCGGAAGCCCTCGGGAGGGAGGTACGCGCTGCTCGGAAAAAACATGGCGGGGGCGTCGCCCTCGGAGATCATCGCCCGCGGCCTTGCCTGCATACCCGGCGACCGGAGCAGGGTGGGCACGGCGTCCGGGCTCGACGCCGTCGACAACCTGATCCTCAAGAGCTACCACTCACCGCCGATCGCCTCGGGAATCCTCCTCGATGAGCGGGAGGCCGGGGAGTGGGCGGGCGAGCTGATCAGGCGCTACGGGATCGCTGTTCCCGATCTTCGCGCCCCCGTGAGACTCCTCTCGGGGGGAAACCTCCAGAAGATCATCCTTGCCCGCGAGCTTTCGTCAAGCCCCCGCGCGCTCCTCGCGGTCCACCCGACAAGGGGTCTCGACGTCGGCGCCGCCGAGGGCATCCGCCGCGCCCTTCTCGCGATGCGGAAATACGGGGCGGCGGTGCTGCTCGTCTCGGAGGATCTCGACGAGGTGTGCGCCCTGAGCGACAGGCTCGCGGTGATGCACCGCGGGAAATTGAGCAGGGTCATGATGCGCGGCGAGGCGACGCTCGAGATGCTCGGCCTCCTTATGACGGGGCAGCCGGTCCCGTGGGATCGGGGGGGGCAGGCATCATGATCGCGCTCGCGATCGAGAAGCGGCTCCACGCCTCGCGGGCGCTGCGTGCCGCGGTCACGCTGGGCTCTCTCTCGCTCGCGCTGTTCCTCGGCGGCGCAGTGATCGCGGCCGTCGGCGTGAACCCGTGCGGCGCCTACGCGGCCCTCTGCAGGGGGGCGTTCGGGACGAGCTACGGGCTCTCGGAAACGGTGGTCAAGGCGATCCCGCTCCTCTTCTGCGGACTGAGCGTCTCCCTCGCGCTCCGCATGCGCCTCTGGAACATCGGGGCCGAGGGGCAGTATGTGGTCGGGGCGCTCGCTGCATCCCTTGTCGCCCTCGTGATCCCGGGCCTCGGCCGCGTCTCCTACTTCGCCCTCATGCTCCTCGCCTCGTTCGCCGCCGGAGCCCTCTGGGGGGGCATTCCCGGCGCGCTCCGCGCGCGCCTCAACGTGAGTGAGATCATCACGACGCTCCTCATGAACTGGGTGGCGATCTACCTGATCCAGTTCTTTGTTTACGGGCCGCTCCGCGGCGCGGACGGCTTCCCGTTCACGAGCCCCTTCCCCCCGCCTGCCTGTCTCATGCGGGTGGGGTGGGGGAGGGTCCACGCCG
Organism: Chlamydiota bacterium; assembly: GCA_037133055.1. Taxonomy (GTDB): domain Bacteria; phylum Auribacterota; class Tritonobacteria; order UBA1439; family UBA1439; genus UBA1439. The sequence goes on along the minus strand of JBAXOY010000001.1, from coordinate 40,650 downwards.
GCGCATTCCTGGCCGCGGGCGCCGCGGTGGTCCTGCAGCTGCTTCTGGCGAAGACCGTCTGGGGGTTCGAGGTAAAGGTGATCGGCGACAGCCCGGAATGCGCCCGGTACGCGGGGATGGCGATACGAAAGAACATATTCCTGGTGATGACCCTCGCGGGGGGGCTCTCCGGGATCTCAGGGTTCTGCCAGGTCGCGGGGGTCGAGTGCAGGATCCCGCGCGAGGTGTTCGCCCAGTACGGCTACACCGCGATCGTCGTGGCATGGCTCGCGAAGGCGAGGCCCCTCGGCGTCGCGATCGTCGCGTTTCTTTTCGGGGGGCTCCTCACGGGGGGCGAGATGATCCAGATCGAACTGGGCGTCCCGGCATCGGTGATCAACATCCTCACCGGCTCGATCCTGTTCTTCCTCCTCGCAGGGGACCTGTTCCTGAATTACCGGATCGTTGCGCGGCGCGCGGGGACGGCCCGCGCCGCGGAGGGGCACATCCATGGATAACTGGCCGGGATTCATCCAGGTGGTCCTGGCGGCGGCGGTGGACCAGGGGGCGCCGCTCCTCCTCGTCGCGCTCGGCGAGATCATCTGCGAGCGGGCGGGGGTCCTGAACCTCGGCGCCGAGGGGATGATGCTTATGGGGGCGGTCTGCGGCTTCGCGGCATGCACCGCCGGTTCGAGCCTCCTCGCGGGCGTGGCGGCGGCGATGCTGGTGGGGGGGGTCTTCAGCCTTGCACACGCGCTCCTCTCGGTGACCTTCAGGGCGAACCAGATCGTGAGCGGGCTCGCCCTCTCCATCCTCGGCCTCGGCATCTCCTCGTTCATCGGCGAGCGCCTCAATCTGATCATGCAGCCCGCGCCGCTGAGCTTCGCCGCGCTCCCTATCCCCCTTCTCGCGCAGATCCCGTTTTTCGGCGAGGCGCTCTTCCGCCAGAACATCCTCGCCTATCTGACCTACGCCCTCGCCTTTGCGGTCTGGTTCATGCTCTTCAGGACGAGGCTCGGGCTCTGCATCCGGGCGGTCGGGGAGAGCCCCTCGACGGCGGACGTGATGGGGGTCAGCGTCGCCGCCGTCCGCTACCTCTGCGTGGCGCTCGGGGGGATACTGGCCGGGCTCGGTGGCGCCTACCTCTCCCTCTCGCTTTCCCCGGGGTGGAGGGAGCAGATGACCGCGGGGAGGGGATGGGTGGCGCTCGCGCTCGTGATATTCGGCAACTGGCACCCCGGCAAGGCGACGCTCGGCGCGCTCCTCTTCGGGGCGCTCTACTCGCTCGACACCCGGCTCCAGGCGCGCGGCACGGTCATCCCGGTGCAGTTCCTCCAGATGATCCCCTACCTCGGCACGATCGCCTTCCTCGCGCTCGCGCAGGGGAAGGCGTCGCGGCGCGCGGTGGGGGCGCCGGAGGCGCTGGGGCGGCCGTACTTCAGGGAGGAAAAAGAATAGTGAGAAGGGGGAGAAAGGTGAGAAGGGTGTGAAGGGTGTGGCGGGAGCAAGCCCTGTTACGCGTCGGGGGCGTCCCAGAGGTGCGTGCGCGTTTCCGCGACGACGACGCCGCTCAGCAGGATGAGCGAGATCAGGTTCGGGACGGCCATGAGCGCGTTCGCGATATCGGCGAACGCCCAGACCGACGGGAGCGACATCACCGACCCGACCATCACCGCCGCGACCCAGAGCCTGCGGTACGGTTCCGTCGCGCGGGGGCCGAGGAGGTACTCGATCGCCTTCTCCCCGTAGTAGCACCAGCCGAAGATCGTCGAGGCGACGAAGGTGAGGAGCCCCACCGTCAGCACGAGGGGACCGACGCGGGGGATGCCGGCGAAGGCGGCGGTCGTGAGCGCCGCGCCCTGGAGCCCCCTCGTCCACTCCCCGGAGTTCACAAGGACGAGGCCCGTAAGGGCGCAGACCACCACGGTGTCCCAGAAGGTCCCGGTCGAGGAGACGAGCGCCTGCCGGACCGGGTTCCGGGTCTGCGCCGCGGCGGCGACGATCGGGGCGCTCCCCATCCCCGACTCGTTCGAGAAGAGCCCCCGGGCGATCCCGTAGCGGACCGCGTCCCTCATCCCCGCCCCGATGAACCCCCCGAGCGCTGCCTGCCCCGTGAAGGCGCTCCTGAGTATGAGGGCGATCGTCCCGGGGATGTCGCGCAGGTTCATGGCGAGGAGGACGCTGCAGCCGAGTATGTAGAAGACGGCCATGAACGGCACCAGGAACTCGCACACCCTCGCGATCGATTTGATGCCGTGGATCATGACGATGGCGGTGCACATTGTCATGATGATCCCGGTGATCCAGGGGGAGATGTTGAAGTTCTCCTTCACCATCGTGGAGATCGAGTTCGCCTGGACCATGTTGCCGATGCCGAACGCGGCGACCGCGGTGAGGGCCGCGAAGATCATCCCGAGCCACCGGCAGCGGAGCCCGCGCTCGAGGACGTACATCGGTCCCCCCGCCATGAACCCGTCCCTGGTGGTGATGCGGTACTTCACGGAGAGCACCGCCTCGGCGTACTTGGTGGCGATCCCGAAGACGCCCGTGAGCCACATCCAGAGGACCGCCCCGGGCCCCCCCGAGGCGATCGCGGTCGCGACGCCGACGATGTTTCCCGTGCCGATCGTCGCGGCGAGGGCGGTCATGAGCGCGCCGAACTGGCTGATGTCGCCCTCGCCCTCGGGCGTGCGCGAAAGGGAGATCCTGATCGCCTTCCAGGTGTAGCGCTGGATGAATCGAAGCCTGAAGGTGAGGAAGAGGTGCGTGCCGAAGAGGAGCGCGAGCATCGGCGGCCCCCACACGATGTTGCTCAGCGCGGAGAGCGCCGGCCCGAGCCGCACGTGCGCGGCGAGCCATGAGAAGAAATCTGCAAGGTCGTGCATGACGGGCCGTAGTATAGCGACTCCCGCCCGGAGCGGCAAGAGCCCCGGGGATATATTGTCCAGAGCCCCGGGGATATATGGTTTATCACGGAGGACACGGAGAACACGGGAATGCACGGAGAAAGAACAATCCCGGAAGAAAAGTTTATCAATGGGCAGAGCCGGGGGAACTTTCACGGGATGGAAAGAGTCAAAGGTGGAAGGGAGGTGATGCGGGCATCCGGGGTAAAAACGCATTGCGGGAGGGGCGCATCCGGCGTATCATACTTTTCATACATCGCATACTTTGCATCGCGGGGGGAGCGGGGGCGTGATATGAACGGGCTTTTAAGGGGCGAGGTGCACGGGTCGGCGACCGTGGGGGCGCGGGGGCAGATCGTGATACCCGCGGAGGTCAGGGAGTCCCTGGGCATCCGGCCCGGCGACCGGCTCATCGTCTTCGTCAGGCCCGACAGGAACATGCTCGGGCTCATGCGGGCGCAGGACTTCACACGGATGCTCACGCAGGCCTCGCGCCTTATCTCGAAATTCAAGCGGAAGGCGTCCCGGGAAAACAGGTGACGGAATGAAGGCACACGCGCTGCTGCTCTGCCTTGGGGCCTCCCTGGCGGCTCTTCCCGCCCCCGCGGGGGCGGAAGAGACCGGCGAGGCGATCGCCTGGCGGGAGTGCGTGCGGGAGGCGTGGCGGCAGAACCCCGACCTTGCCGCGGCGCTCGCGAAACTGGGTCAGTCGAAGGCCGATCGCAGGATCGCGGCGAGCCCCCTCTTTCCCCAGGTGAATGCCTCCGCCGGCGACACGAAGGCCAAGGGCACGGATGGCATCGTCGGGGAAGCGCATGTATTCGGGCTCGACGCCCGGCAACTCCTCTTCGATGGATTCAAGACCCCGTTCGAGATGGGGAAGGCGGGGGAGGGGATTTCCGCGTCGCGCTGGGCCTACTTTGTGACCTCCTCGGACGTGCGACTCAGGCTCCGGAACGCGTACGTGGACCTGCTGAGGGCGCAGGACCTCGTGACGATCACGCGGGAGATCACCGACCGGAGGAAGCAGAACACGGATCTCGTGACGCTCCGCTACGAGGCCGGAAGGGAGCACAAGGGATCCCTGATGCTCTCCCAGGCCGATCTTGCGCAGGCGGAGTACGACGTCGCCGCGGCGCTCCGGGCTATCGAGCTCGGGCGCAGGCGCCTCACCAAGGAGATGGGGAGACCGCACTCCGCGCCCCTGAAGACCGGCGGCGACTTCGCCCTTGACGCCCCGGGGCCGGAGAGGCCCGATTTCGAGGGGCTCTGCGAGACTAATCCATTCCTTCACCAGCTCGCCGCGCAGAAAGAGGCGGCGCGATGGGGAGTGAAGTCGTCGTACTCGGATTATTTCCCCCAGGTCTATGGGTCGATCGGGGTGAACAAGGCCGGGCCGGGCTGGCCCGCACGCGGCGACGAGAAGGACATCGGCATCAGCATGAACTGGCCCCTCTACGAGGGGGGGCTGCGCGTCGCCGAGGTTGCGAGGTCGAAGGATATCCTCCTTCAGACCGAGGCCGACGAGCAGAGCGGCCGCAACGGGGTGGTGCTGACGCTCACGGATACGTGGACGAAGCTCCGCAACGCGATCGAACAGGTCGACGTGCAGCGGAAGGTTCTTGCCGCGGCCGAGGAGCGGGCGAAGATCTCCCGGGCGCAGTACTCGATCGGCCTCCTCAGCTTCGACAACTGGACGATCATCGAGGACTCGCTGGTGAGGGCCAAGAACACGTTCCTCGACGCCTGCTGGGCGGAAGGGCTCGCGGAGGCAGCGTGGGTCCAGGCGCGGGGGGGCACGCTCGAGGACGAGGTTCGGTGACGAGGTATACACGGGGGATACACGGGATGACGATGATTAAGAAGAGAATCGCGATGGGCGCGGGGATTCTTGCCGCCCTTCTCCTCGTCGTATGGACGGTGAGGGGGTGCCGTTCGAGCGGCGGCGCGGCTGTTGTCGAAGAGATACACCTGGAGATCGGCGACATACGGGAGGTGATCTCGACGACCGGCACGGTTGAGCCGCAGAACCGCCTCCAGATCAAGCCGCCGATCGGCGGGAGGATCGAGGAGATCCTTGTCCACGAGGGCGACATGGTGAAGGAGGGGCAGACTCTCGCCTGGATGAGCTCGACCGAGCGCGCCGCGCTTCTCGACGCGGCCCGCTCGCGCGGCCCCGAGCAGGTCGCGTACTGGAAGGACGCCTACAAGGCCGCCCCCCTGATCGCCCCCATCGCCGCCGAGGTCATCGTCAGGGCGTTCGAGCCGGGGCAGACCGTGACCGCCACCGACGCCGTCCTCGTCCTCTCGGACCGCCTCATCGTCAACGCGCAGGTGGACGAGACGGACATCGGGAGGGTGAAGGTCGGCCAGGAAGCCGTCGTCAGCCTCGACGCCTACCCGGACGTCAAGGTCACCTCGAAGGTCGCGCACATATCCTATGAGTCGAAGGTGGTGAACAACGTCACGATCTACGAGGTGGACATACTTCCGGACAAGGTCCCCGACGTCTTCCGCTCGGGGATGAGCGCCCTGGTGGAGATCGTGGAGCGGCAGAAAAACGGCGTCCTTCGCGTGCCGGTCGCCGCGGTGGCGAGGGGCAGGAAAAAGGCGACGGTGACGGTCCTCGAGGGGGGGCGCCAGGTCCGGCGCGAGGTCCGCCTCGGCGCCTCGGACGAAAAATACGCGGAAATTATCTCCGGGCTCGGAGCGAACGACACGGTCGTGATGAAGAAAGAGAAGAAGAACGCGCCGAAAAGCTCTCAGGGGACCAACCCGTTCATGCCCATGGGGGGGCGGGGACCGCGATGATCGAGATCCGAGACATGGTCAAGACGTACCGGATGGGGGCGCAGGAAGTGCGCGCGGTGCGAAACGTGTCGCTCCGCATCCACCCGGGCGATTTCGTCGCAATCATGGGGCCTTCCGGCTCGGGCAAATCGACCCTCCTCCACATAATCGGGTGTCTCGACAGGCCCGACTCCGGGGTGTACCGGGTTAGCGGAAGGGACCTCACCCACCTCGGCAACGATGAGCTTGCCGCGGTCAGGAACCGCCTCTTCGGGTTCGTCTTCCAGCAGTTTCACCTCCTCCCGTACGCGGACGCCCGGGAGAACGTCGAGCTGCCGCTCATCTATGCGGGCAAGCGCCACCTCAAGGAGTCCGCGCGGGACAGGCTCAAGGACGTCGGCCTCGCCGCCCGCGCCGATCACCGCCCTGCCGAGCTCTCGGGCGGGGAGCAGCAGCGGGTGGCCATCGCCCGCGCTTTGGTCAACGATCCCCCCGTCATCCTCGCCGACGAACCGACGGGGAACCTCGACACCGCGAGCGAGGCGGAGATCATCGCGGTGCTCGAGCGGCTCAACCGCGAGGGGAAGACGATCGTGGTCGTCACGCACGAACAGGAGATCGCCGCGCACGCGGCGCGGATCATCAAAATGCGGGACGGGGCCGTCGTCTCCGACGAGAGGGTGCGCGAGATCGCGCGGCCGGTCCGCGAGTCGGCGGGGGAGGGGCGCGCCGACCTTCACTCGCCCGGGGGAGGGGCGGTCCTCACGGATCATCTCCGCCAGGCGCTCCGCGCGATCCTCACCCACCCGATGCGCTCGGCCCTCTCGATGCTCGGCATCCTGATCGGGGTCGCGGCGGTGATCGCCATGCTCGCCCTCGGCGGAGGCGCGCGGGCGTCCATCCAGCAGCGGCTCGCCGCGCTCGGATCGAACCTTCTCATGGTGCGGGCGGGGTCGCACCGGCAACACGGGGTGGCGCTGGAGGCGGGGGCGGTGACCAGGATAACGCTCCAGGACGCCGAACAGAGCGGGCGTATCCAGGATGTCCGCAAGGTCGCCCCCTCGGTGACGGGGCGGGCCCAGGTCGTGTACGGGAACAAAAACTGGAACAGCCAGGTCGAGGGGTCCAGCGTCGAATACGAGCAGGTGCGCGCCGCGCAACCCACCTCGGGGAGGTTCTTCACCGCGGACGAGGTGAGGTCGCGGAAGAAGGTGGCGCTCCTCGGCACCACCGTTGTGCGCGAGCTCTTCGGCGATTCCTCGCCGGTGGGGGCGGCGATCAAGGTGAACCGGGTGAATTTTCAGGTGATCGGTGTCCTGCCGCAAAAGGGCGAAACCGGCCACCGCGATCAGGACGATACGATCCTCGTCCCGGTGACGACAGCCATGTACCGTCTCTTCGGGAAGGACTACCTCGACTCGATCTACGTGGAGGTGGCGGACCCGGCCCGGATTGCCGGGGTCCAGCAGGAGCTCAAGGATCTCGTCATAAAAAACCATCGCCTGACCAAGGAAAACGAGGACTCGTTCGAGATACGGAACATGGCCGAAATGCAGGCCGCGCTCGAGAGCACCACGCAGACGATGACGTGGCTGCTCGGCTCCATCGCGGCGATCTCGCTCCTCGTTGGCGGGATCGGGATCATGAACATCATGCTCGTCTCGGTCACCGAGCGCACGCGCGAAATCGGACTCCGGAAGGCGCTCGGCGCGCGGTACGCGGACATCATGTACCAGTTTCTCATCGAGTCGGTGGTGATGACGGTGACGGGGGGCGCGGCGGGGGTCGTCCTGGGCATCGGGGCGTCCATGCTTATCACCGCGCTCGCCGGATGGGCGGTGAAGGTATCTCCGCTTTCCATTGTCCTGGCGACGCTCTTCTCCATCGCCGTCGGCCTCGTCTTCGGCGTCTGGCCGGCCCGGCGCGCCGCGGCCCTGAACCCGATCGAGGCGCTGCGGTACGAGTGAGCGACGATCAGCCGGGAGGCCCGTGCCCGTTCCGCGGAGACGCGGCAGGGAAAATAGTGATCGCGCTCTGGCGAAGCCCGATGGTGATCCGTTTCCCCTTCGCGAGATCGTGCCGCCTGTAGATGTACGAGGGGAACCTCATCTCGAATTCCGCCCCGGCGCTCACCGTCACGGTGCAGAAGTCGTTGCAGAAATATGCCGAGACGACCTTTCCCTCGAACAGGTTGTCCCTGAGATCCTCCCGCAGCGGCTGCCCCGGCTTGATGACCTTGATATCCTGGGGGCGCACGGAGAGCGAGAGACGCCGCCCGGGGGGCGCATCCCCCTGGACCGTGAGGTCGACCGGCCCGCAGCGCACGGTCATCTTCCCGCCGTTCGCGCGCGCCACTTCCCCCTCGAAGATGTTGCGGATCCCAAGATAGCGCGCCACGCGCTCGGTGGCGGGTCGGAGCAGCACCTCGTCGCGGGCGCCGACCTGTTCAAGCCTTCCGTCGATGAGGACGCCGATGCGATCGGCGATCGCGGAGGCTTCGTCCAGGTTGTGCGTGACGTGCACCACGGCGACATCCAGGGCGTGGAGGATCTCCTTGATCTCAAACCAGAGGCGCACCCGAGTGCCCGGGTCGATCGCGGAGAACGGCTCGTCGAGGAGGATCGCCTCCGGGTGCACGATGAGCGCCCGGGCGAGGGCGACGCGTTGCATCTCCCCCCCGGAGAGCGTACCGGTATCGCGGTTCAGCAGATGCGCGATCCGGAGGACGCCGGCGAGGCGCTCCAGCCTCTCCTCGCGCTCCCCGCGGGGCGTCCCGCGCACCGACACCCCGAAGGCGATGTTCCCCCTGACGTTGAGGTGGGGAAAGAGGCGGTAGTCCTGGGGGAGGAAGCCGATGTTCCTGTCCGCCGGGTCACGGCGCGTGATCTCCCTGCCGCCCAGGAAAATCCCGCCGCGCGAGACCGGGTGCAAACCCGCGAGGCACCGGATGAAGGTCGTCTTGCCGCTCCCCGTGGGGCCCACAAGGACGAAATACTCCCGTCTCTCCAGCGCGAGGGTCAGTCCCTCCAGCGTGAACGCTCCCGCCCGGGCGGAAAGATCAGTGACTGCGAGCATAGATCCTCCTCACCAGGAAAAGCACGCCGAGGGAGAGCGAGAGCGCGATAAGGATCAGCACGCAGGCGCGGTGAACGTCGGCGCTCGCAAAGCTCAGAAATATGGCCACGGGGAGCGTCTCAGTTTTCATGGTGGTGGCGCCCGCGAGGGTGACCGTGGCGCCGAATTCGCCGACCGCCCGGGCCCAGGTCAGGAGAAACGCGGCGAGGATGCCGCGTTTCGCAATGGGCAGCAGCACGCGCGTGAACGCCTGGAACCTCGTGGCGCCGAGGGTCCGGGCGATGTTCTCGTAGACCGGGTCGATCCCGTCGAAGGTCGATTTCACCAAGCTGACGGCGAGGCCGACGACGACGATGAACTGCGCGGCGACGATCCCGGGCACCTCGAAGACGACCCGGAAAACCCGCTCCTCCCAGAACCTCCCCGGGGGCGTGCTGAAGAAGACGAGGAGCATCGCGCCGAGGGCGATGGGGGAGAGGACGATGGGCAGGTAGAGGAGCGCGTCCACGGCGTCCCTGAAAGGGAAGCGGCAGCGGGAAAGGACATAGGATGCCGGGATCGAGACGGCGAGCGCGAGGATCGAGGAAACCGTGGCGGTCAGGAGCGTCAGCCTGATTGCGAAGAAGAGCTCGGAGGAGGACGCGGCCCGCGCGGAAGGGGCGGACCGGAGCTGCGCGAGGAGGCCGTAGACGAGGGCGAGAAAGAAGAGGACGAGGACCGCCAGCACGCTCCCGCAGGCGAGCGTGAATACCCTACCTCGCCGCGCCGAGGATCGCGCGATAGTTTGCCGGGAGCGCATATTCCCCTCCGATCTTCGCGGCGGGGGCGTGCGCCCGCGCCGCGTTCTCGTCCGCGCAATAGCCCCACGCGGAGAGTATCCTCTTTCCCTCCTGTCCCGCGACGTAGTCCATGAACTCCCGGGACACGCGCGCGTCGTGCGCGAAGACAGGCAGCGCCATCGCGACGTAGGAGATGCGGGGGATCCGGCGGGGGTCCAGCCTGATCCACTCGACCTCGGCGGGGTTCCATGACGCAAAGACATCCCACCCGAGGATCGCATCCACTTTCCGGAGCACCGCGAGCATCGCCGTATCCTCGCAGCTCTTCGCGAAGACAACGACGGTTCCCCCCAGCACCTTTTCGAGGAGGCCTGCGCGATCGAGGATCTCCGTTCCGTAGAGCCCGAGGCAGACCGTCTCAGGATTGCCCATCCCAACCCGGACGCCGGGCCTCGCGAGATCCTCGATCGCGCGGATCCCCGCAGGGTTCCCCCTCGGCACGATGATCGCGGGGACGAGGTACGCGACCTTCCGCTCCGTGCCGGGAACGAGGAGCTTTTTCTTTTCGCCCTTAATGATGTAGTCGGGCGATCCGGCGAGGTACAGGTCCCCGCGCCGCGCCATCTCCATCTGGGAGAGGAGGGTCCCTGAGCCGCCGTAGGTGACCGAAATTCTCCGCCCGGTGTCCTTTTCATACCGGGCGATGATCTCGTCCATTGGGACGCGCACCGCCGAGCCGCAGAAGAAAAGGAGGGGCTCGCCTTCGCGGAAGCACCCGGCGAAAAGGGATACCGCACAAAAAAGGAACCCGGAGAGCAATCGCCTGTTCATGGAAGACGGTATCCTTGATGCAGGGGGCGGCGTTCAGAACTCATAGGTGACCACCGAGCCGAGCACGTTGCCCCCCGTCCAGTCGCCCCCGCGCCCCTTGCGCGTGTCGTCGTACATGTAGTAGAAGTCGAGCGAAAGGTGTTTGTATAGTTTGAAGACGAGGCCGCTGTAGATCCTGTTCTCGTTGAAGTAGATGCTGTCTTCCAGCGGGAAGTAGAAGGCGTCGCCGACGTAGGGCGAGACGTCGAGCTTCTCCCCCTTGTAGATGGGGTAGGAGAGCTTCGGGTAGAAGCGGTACCGCCACGTGTCCTTGAACGCGGCGTAGTGGCGGATCCGCCACTCGAGCCTGTTCTGGAGCGTGAACTTCAAATCCTTCAGGACGGGTTTTTCGAGCCCGATGTCGCCGAGCGTGAACTTCGGCGTCACGAAGCCCATGAAGCGGTGCTCGGTCTGGAAATCCCCCCCCTCCGGCTTCTGCTGGACGTTGCCGTACTGGAGGCCGAGGGTGAGCCACTTCCACGGGTAGTAGTCGGGGCCGACGTAGAAGTGGTAGCGGTAGAACTCGTCCATGTCGTCCCTGAACCGCATGTCGTAGATTCCGTTCAGGTCGAGTGTGTCCTTGATCAGGGGGACCTTGACCGCGAAGTCGTTCCACATCATCCAGTCGTCGGCCCCGCGAGCCGACGAGGCGGCGCAGAGAAGGCATAGCATGCCGCAGGCGATCTTCAATCTCATCGCTTCCCCCTTGTCCCTTTGGACGATCGAGTCTTCACGATGCAGGTTCCTAACTTCGCGTATTCGCGTCGCGCGCAGCGGTCGACCCGCTCGTGGAGGCGCTCGAACGCCGCGATGAACTTCACGCCGAACGGGGTGAGCACCGCCCCGCCCCGTGCGCTGCCGCCCATGGAACGAACCAGGAGCGGCCTGCCGAGCTTCTTCTCGAGCCGGTTGAGGATCCGCAGCGCCTTCACGTACGACATCCCCATCTCCCGGGAAGCGGCGTGGATCGACCCGCGATCCCGGATGCGCTGGAGGAGCCAGATCAGGCCGATCCCCATGAAGGGGCGCCCGGAATCGTCCGTGAGGCTGAGCCTGATCCTGAGGTCCATGGTCGTTATATCGTAGTATGAATAGCGGAGAGGTCAAGGAAATAGTTTCGGGAATATTTTCCGGCGAGATAGGGGAGCGTCAGCGCGCCGCGAAGGACCCGGGGAAAAGGGCGTAGAAACGCGCCGCCTTGAGCATATCCTCGACGGCGATCCGGTCCTCGTAGCCGTGGATGAAGCGCTTCTCCCCGGGGCCGAACCCGATCGTGGGTATCCCGAGGAGCCCGCAGGAGGAGACCCCGTTCGAACTCACGGTCCACTTGTCGATGACGGGGGAGCCGCCGATTGCGCGCGCGTAGGTCTCGACCGCAGCCCTCACGACGGGGGAGTCCTCGGGGACAGACCAGCCGGGGAAATATTTTTCCACCTTCTGCGCGAGTCCCGTGAAGGCGGGCTTCTCGTAGGTGAGCACCTCGACCGAGGCGCCCTCGGCGCCGGGGAGGGAGCGGATCTGATCGAGCGCGAGCTCACTCGTCTCCCCGACGGTCAGGCGCCGGTCCACCGACAGGTACGCCTCGTGGCCGATCCGGTTAAAGCCGGGGCTCTTCACGCTCACCTGGGTGACCGCGATCGTCCCCTTGCCGAGGAACGGGTCCGACCGAAGCGTCCCGTTCAGGCGCTCAATTCCGGCGATGATCGGCACCGCGCGATAGATCGGGTTCGTCCCCTCCTCGGGCGTCGAGGCGTGGCAGGACTTCCCGTGGACGGTGACGCGGATCTCCATGCGGCCCCGCTGGCCGCGGATGATCGCGAGGCCGGTGAACTTGCCGACCACCACGCAGTCCGGCTTCAGGCCCGTTTTCGCGAGCGCGTGCCAGAGGCCGAGCCCGTCGCAGTCCTCCTCGAAGACGCTCCCGGTGACATAGACCGTTCCGCGGAGGAGGCCCGCCTCGCGCATCGCCTTGACGCCGTAGATGATCGCGGCGAGGGCGCCCTTGTTTTCCGCCGCGCCCCTCCCGTGCACGAATTCCCCGTCGTATGAACCGGCGTAGGGGTCGTGCTTCCAGAGCGCCCGCTCGTGGATGCCCACGGTGTCCATGTGCGCGTCGAAGAGCACCGCCGGGTTCCCGGAGCCGAGCACGCCCACCGCATTGCCGATTCCGTCGACAAAGGCCTTGTCGAAGCCGCATCGCTCCATTTCCCGGACGGTCCGCGCGGCAACGGCGCCCTCGCCGCCGCTCGGGCTCGGGGCGGCGATAATCTCGCGCAGGTAGGCGACCATCGCGTCGCGGTCGTGTTCGAGAATCCGGGAAACATCGTGCATCGGTTCCATGACGGGAGCCCTCCATGATCAGCAGGTGTCAGGGACCGGATGATACGGGGACGCCATCCCCTTGTCAACCGTATAACCGCTCCGCAGACAAGGGGTCATTTACGGTGGGGGGGTGACAGCACCCCGGTATAACCGTGGTCTTCCATCCGCAGCGGAAAAACGGGAGTGGGGGAATGGGCGAAGAACTGACAGGGGCATGGGTCGGAGGGGCGCGCGGGAAAACTCCCCCGGGGGTTAGCCGGTATGGCTCCGGGGACAGCGGCACAGGCGCTTGGATGCACGGGCACCTGCTTCACACAGCATCGCGAAGAGGGATGCCCCCAGCGCGAGCGCGAACAGGGAGGCGCTCAGAATGCATCCCCCGAATGAGGCCATGGAAACCCTCATGCGCCTGCCTCCATCCCGCCTCCCGGTCTGCCCGCTGCGCGGGCGGAGGTGCGCCGCTCGATGAGGTAAAAAAACAGGCATATCAGGGTGAAGAGGAGCGACGCGCAGACCACCGCTCCTCCCGCAATAGAAATCAGCACCACGACCCTGTACATACGTCCTCCACTCTCTCCCCACACTGTAAGTATAACATCTCGACGACGGGATGTCAACAGCGCCACAGGCCCCCACAGCGCCACAGGCCCGGTACACAGCGCCACAGGCCCGGGTCCAGCCACAGGGCCGCAGGCGGGGTGACGCAGGCGGACCAAGGGGGGGTGAGACCGGGGAGGACAAGATTCAGGACGCGTCTTTGAGATTCGCCAGGTAGCGTGATGCCTTGAGCAGGGCCATGCATCCCTGCCCCGCGGCGATCACGTACTGGTATTCCTGGCCGGAGGCGCAGTCCCCCGCCGCGAAGACGCCCTCGACCGAGGCCCTGGTCCAGCAGTCGATGACGATGTGCGACTGGCTGTTCCGGTCGAGAAACCCCTCGACGAATTCGGTATTGGGCACCCTGCCGATCTCGACGATGACTCCGCTGACCGGCAGCGTGTGCGTCGCGCCGTCTTTCTCGTAGACGAGCCCGGCGACCGATGCCCCGCCCGTGATCTCGACCGTCCTCGCGTTGTGGATCGCCTCGACGTTGGGATAGGCGGCGACGTTCTCGATCAGGTATTCGTGGGCGGCGAACGACGGCCCGATGTCCACGAGCGTGATCTTCCGCGCCACGTCCTTCGTGAAGTTCGCCCCTTCGAGCGCCGAGTTTCCTCCGCCTACGATGGCGATGTCCATGCCGGCGAAGAGCGGCCCGTCGCAGATGGAGCAGTAGGTGACGCCCTTCCGGGCGAGCCTGTCTTCGCCCGGCACACCGAGTTTCCTGGCGCGCGCCCCGGTTGCGATGATGAGGGCCCGCGCCTCGAAGTCGCCGCCCGAGCAGCGTACGCGGAAACCGCCGGGGATCTTCTCGATCCGCCGCGCCTCCTCCCCCTCCATCGGCTCCACCCCGTTGAACTTGAGCTGCTCCTCCATGCGCGCGGCGAATTCCGCCCCGGTCGTCTTGACGATGCCCGGGTAGTTGAGGACCTCGCCCGACTCGAGAAATTGCCCTCCCAACTCCTTCGCAATGAGGAGGAAACGCATTCGCTTCCGCGCGGCGTAGATGGCGGCCGTCTGCCCGGTGATTCCTCCGCCGATGATGATCAGGTCGTACATGGGGTGTTTCCTCCGATGGAAAGCCGCGTGAAGGCCGCCCCATAGTATACGTGAAACGCCGCCGCCGCGCACCCGGGAGTTCGGGATCCTGGTAAAATCTCCTGGTAAAATCCCCTTTACCCGCGCCCCGACATTTGATACTTTTGTCATGGGATCCAGCCGCGAAAAATGCCGCCGAAGAGATATCGCGTGAAGAAAAACAGCACGATAGAGTTCAGGTGTGTGAACGAACAGTGCAGGGAGGTTCTTTCCTTCCCCCTGCTTGCCGTCGAAAAGGAGACGAGGGTGCACTGCCCGGGCTGCCGGCGCGAGTATGTGTTCAACGGGGCGTTGCGCGAGAAATTCAGCAAGTTCGCGCGCCTGGTCGAGGCGGTGCGGGGCGCGGAAGATATCCTCGGCGAGACGAACGTCGGCCTCGACATCCAGGGGCACTCGGTGCAGGTCCCGTACCGGATACTCCTCACCCGGATGAACACCTTTCTCACCCTCGACATCGGCGGGACCAGGTTCAACTTCAGGCTCAGGGTGGAACCGCTGGACGATCGCTGAGTATCCCATCGATTTCTCCGGGAGAGAATGTGACCGAGCGCTGAACTCCCGCGCGGGGGCTTGTGGTGAAACGGATTCCGATTTTTCTCCTCCTGTTTTCTTTCGCCGGCGCCGTGCTCGGCTGGTGCTACGCCCTCATGCGCGAACCCCTCTTCCTGTGCGAGGCGACCGTTGCCGTGCGCGGCACCCCGCTCCGGGAGGGCGGGATCGCGGAGATACGGCGCCAGATGATCGAGGCGCCTGTCCTGGTCGAGGCCGCCCACCAGTCGGGGGGCGCGCAGGGGCGCCTGACGGTGGAGGACCTCTCCGAGCGCGTCTACGCGTCGGTCATCGACGAGGGCCGCATCAGGCTCGGGTACCGGGCGGGGGAGCCCGGGGTCGCCGATGCCTTTGTCCGCGCGTGGGTGGACAGCTTCCAGCAGGGGCGCACCCGGCTCGGCGACGAGAACGGGCGGAAGGAAGTCGTCCGCCTGAAGGAGCGCCTTTCCGTCGAGGAAGGGCTCCAGGAGAAGGCCGGCGACACGCTCAAGGCCTTCCTCGTGGAAAAGGAGGGGCTTCCCGCGCAGCACGCCGACCGCACACTCGCAAGGCTCGCCCGGGGGGAGCGCCTCCCGAAGATCGTGGGGGAGGAGACCGCACGCCTCGACAAGGAGAGCGCCGAGACGGAGGGG
Organism: Chlamydiota bacterium; assembly: GCA_037133055.1. Taxonomy (GTDB): domain Bacteria; phylum Auribacterota; class Tritonobacteria; order UBA1439; family UBA1439; genus UBA1439. The sequence continues at coordinate 25,050 of JBAXOY010000001.1, read as the reverse complement.
AAACTGCGGGAGCTCACCTCGAAAGAGAAGATCCTTGCGAAAAGCCTCGAGGGCGAGCAGCAGTATGTGGTCACCTACCAGATGAAGGAGGAGAACCCGGTGGTGCGGGAGCTCCAGCAGAAGCTCGCCGAGAAGCAGATGGAACTCCATCGCCTGAGCGTCGACTCCACGAACAAGCACCCGCTCCGCGCCCGCTACGAGCAGGAGGTGGAGCAGATCAAGGGACTCCTCAGGGACAAGCCCCTGGAGACGGTGAAGGAGGAGCGCCGCGAGATGAATCCTGTGTACAAGGATATCGCCCTCGATCTCAGCAAGACGAAGCGGGAGATCGCCGCGCTCTCCGACCACGCGGCGTACCTGCGCGAGTCGCGCGCGGCGGCGGTGAAGATCGCCGCCCTCGTCGTCTCCGATGAGGATCGCGCCGGCTCCTTCGTCGGCGAGTACCAGGCGCGGCAGAAGGCTGTCGACAACGCGCGCGCGGTGATCGAGGAGGCACAGGCCAAGTTTTCGCCCGGCGCCCGCTCGGTGGGCATGGAGATCGTGGACATCGCCGCGCCCTCAATACCGCTCAGCCAGGGCCCCCGCATGCGCATGCTGATCGCGGCGGGAGCGATCGGCGGCGCGGTAGTGGGCCTGCTCGCCTGGGGCACCACGCTCCTCGTCCGCGGACCCGTCTCGCGTAAATCCTCATGACACCGCCTCGCCCCCTGATCGCCGCCTGTGCGGCACTATGCATTCCCTTGCTGACGGCGATCGGTCAGTCTCCCGCCGACCCTTTCGGGCCCTCTCTCGCCCCGCTCGCCGAGGAGACCGGTGCGCGCGCGCCGGGGGCAACGGGAGACGCGGCGGCCCCGGACGCCGTGGCGGTCGATCCGCTTTCGGCGGATTCCCACTTCCGGCTCGGCGTCCGATACCGCGCGGAGGGAGAAAGCCAGAAGGCGGCGGAGCAGTTTCGCACGGCCGCGGAGCTCAGGCCCTCGGACCCCGCGCCGCGTCTCAACCTCGGGATCGTCTATGGGGAGATGGGCAGACTCGACGAGGCACAGGTCGAATTCGCTCGGGTGCTCGAAATCGACCCCGGGAGTCTTTCGGCGCTCTTTAACCGCGGCGTGATCTTCATGCGGCAACGGAAGCAGGCTGAGGCGATCTCCTCGTTCGAGAAGGCGCTCATGCTTGGCGGCAGCAGCGTCCCGGTGCACTACAACCTCGCCGTCTGCTACGAGTATGCGAACGGCGAACGCTACGGCCCCGGCTTCCAGGCGGGAAAGAGCGCCGTCCACTACCGGAAGGTGCTGGAGAAGCAGCCCGGGAACGCCATCGCGCGCTTCAATCTCGGGATGGTGTGCCTCCACGGGGGGGACGCCGTGGGCGCCGAACAAGAGCTTAAACTCGCGGCCGAGCTGGACCGCGGGATGGCGGACGCTTCGTATCAGCTCGGCCTCCTGATGCTCAGGAAGAAGAGCTATCACAGCGCCGTGAGGTATCTGCGGGAGGCCCGGCGGGTCGACCCGGAGCTTCCGACGGCGGCGCCGCTCGCGGACGCCTGCTGCGGCCTGGGACAATTCTACCTGGACAACGCCGATTTCGAGAGCGCCAAGAAGAACTTCGAGGAGGCGTTGGCGATTGATCCGGCCCGGGTGCAGGCGCTCGTCCAGCTCGGGCGGGCCCAGCGCGGGGTCGGGGATTTCGCCGGGGCGGTCCACTGTTTCACGACCGCCCTCTCGACCGACGATGCGCTCCCGCTGAGCGGGGAGTTGGCGAGCACGTACGCCCAGTGGGGCGACGCCCTCGACCGCCGCGGCTCGCGCGAGGAGGCCGCCGCGAAATACGAAGATGCGCTTCATCTCCAGCCGGGCGACTGGCAGTGCCTGAAGAAGCTCGCCGCGCTCTACCGAGGGCCGCTGGGAAGCCCGGGGAAGGCGATCTATCTCTACCGGAAGGCGCTCTCCTCCGACGACATCCCTGCGGTGGACGCGGAGGAACTCCGGAAAGAGCTCGCGGGCGCGATGCGGGACGGGGGTGAGCTTATGGGTGAGTATCGCGCGCTCGCGCAGAGGAACCCGGACAACGCCACCCTGCGCTACAACCTCGCCGTATTCCACCATGAGCGGAACGAGCTCGACGCCGCGATGGAGGAGTACAAGAAGACGATCCGGATCGACCCGGAGCATAGCTACGCGCACTACAACCTCGGGCTCATCTACCAGAAAAAAGGGATGAGAAGCGCGGCGCTTCGCGAGTTCAAGCTGGCCCTCCACTTCAACCCAGAGTACCATCGGGGACGCTACGCCCTGGGGAGGCTCTACGAGGAACTGGGGGCGTTCGACAAGGCGCGCGAGGAGTACGAGAATGCGCTGTCAAATGCCCCGGCGTACGCGGAGGCGCACCTCGCGCTCGGCATCCTCCTTCGCGGAAAGCTTAAGGACGAAAAGGCCGCACAGGCCCACCTCGACCGCTACCGCGAACTCAAAGCGGCGATGGACTCGAGGCGGGACAGCAGGGCGGTCGTGCCCGATGCCGCGCCCGCGAAAGGTCACGGGCCTGTTCCGGGTCCCGCACCCGTGCGAACTCCCCCCTTCTCCGGTGGGCCCTGAAGGATATCGAGAAAAAGCTGGACTATGACAAAGACACATCACAAGATTCTCATCATTGCGGGCGTCATACTGTTCATACTCTGTATGATCCTCTACTGCATCCAGACCGCCTGAAACGATCCCGCCTCTCTCCGCGGGACAGGGCAGGGGACTATGCGGGTAACCGGATGCCGTGTGTGGCCGATTGCTCGCGCGCGTATCCGGCGGCAGGGGAGGCGCCGTGACGCCGCTGCGCAGGCGCCTCTCGTTCGCCGCAGCGATCATCCTCCTGATCTGCGTCTACGTGTTCCTGCTCGGGAACGGCGTGTTCAAGGGCAAATTCGAGAACGAGCCCATCCCCTGGTACTTCCTCGCCAAAGGCATTTTCTGCTCCCTCGCCCTTTACCCCTGGGTCCGCGTCCTCGAGAAGTAGTGTCGGGGGAGGCCGGCGATATCGGGGGGCTCTCCGCTGCGCGAAAAGAGCAGACCCCGCAACATTCAAAAATATCCCAAAATAGTCCGTAATAAAATCTCGATTTTCACGACTAATAGGGTGAACATGGATAATGGCGGCGAGGGAAGGAAGGAGGAAGAGGTCAATCCCGCCGCTTTCGCAGGGGGGCCTTCAGGCCCCTCGTGGGCGGTAGCCGTTTTTCGGGTGAACGGTATACACAGGTTCATGGACGAGGGGAAAGGAGGAGGATATGAAGGGGTGGGACGAGGAGGCCGCCAAGAAGGCGGTGGATGAATTTGCCGCGGCGTGGAAAGGGCTCACCGCGGCGCACCCGGACTGCACCGGGAAACTCAGCGCGGTGTGGAAGGAATGCTACGGTCGCTGCGGGCACAAGAGGCTCGGACGCATCGTGCTCGGCCAGTCCGTCGAGGAGGCGTGCAAGGCCAGGGGGAAAAAAGAGGGAGAGTAAGCCGGGTGCGACGCAGCGACGGGAGGATGTGTCCCGACCCGCGATCCGTGCCCGCGGCGTTCCGTATGGAGCCTCACGCCCTGGTCGAGCGCGCTCCACCCGCTTCCCGCGATGCCGTCCGGACACCCGGAAAACTTCACGAGTGCGGCCGGCTTCGTGTTCGCCGGGATTCCGCCGGCCGCGCGGAACGCCGTTTCCGCGTTCACGGACATGTACACCGTGCCCGTCCGGCGAGGGACGCTCACCACGGGGGAGTGGGGATGAGTACAGACGGTATTACCGCTCTGGGAGCCGATGAGGTGTCCATCGGTAAAAAGGTCAAAACTATCTGGCCCTGAAGTTTCCTGACAGCGCCTCTTGTCGGCAATGTGCTTTGGGTGCAGGGGACTCGGGTTCCCCGGCAGACAGAGATTTGTGTAGCACCAACAAGTTTGCTGATAAAAAAGAGCTTGTTATACACATTTATATATCATAGTATGTGTATAAAAAAAGGAGGAAAGCGGATATGACGAGGACAAACGTTGTCTTGGACGATAATCTCGTGGTGAAATGCCAGAAGGAAACCGGCATTAGGACGCGCAGGGGGGTCATTGATCACGCCCTGCAGGAACTCCTCCGGCATGCGTGTCAAAAGAAAGTCTTGGAATTGAAGGGCCGGATTTCATGGCGAGGCAACCTCAGCGCTTGGCGAAGAGGCAGAGGGATGACATGATCATCATCGACACATCCGTATGGATCGATTTTTTTCATGGGAAAAATTCGCCGGAGGTCCATACGCTGGAGCAAATTCTTAACGCGGGGGAAGACATCTGTATCTGCGGGGTTATCCTTACCGAAGTCCTACAAGGGATTCGTAAAAACGAAGACTATCTCGATACATTGTCCCGATTCGACTCTTTCCTGTTCCTCCCGATGAACCAGCATACTTTCGTAAAGGCCGCGGAACTGTATCGGATAGTGCGGCACAAAGGGATCACGATCCGCAACACCGTTGACTGCATGATTGCTGCCGTGGCGATTGAACATGACATTCCTCTTTTGCACAATGATCGCGACTTTAATCCCCTAGCCGAATACTGCGGTCTGAAGATACTAAAGACACCGGAAAAGCCAACAAAGGCATCCAGGATACTATCGCCAAGGCGCGGCAAATCCTGATGCTTTTCGTTCGGCCATAGACAGAAACACACAATGCATCGTGTCTTCAGAACAGAGCGAGCAGTCTCACCGTGGAGGACCCCCCCCAACTCCTCGTGCAAAGCTTATTGCCTGTACGGTGCATATCCAAGCGAGCCCGCCCAACGTCTCGAAACCAGCGATCAGTCGGCACAAGCTCCCTGTTTTTGGGTTGGCAGTGGATACTCTTTTCCATCCATTCCAATCACTCCAATGCTTTCTGATTTCGGAAGAAGTGTGAGAATGCCGGTGCGGTTTAAGGCGGTAACGCAACGGGAATATTCCCTTTCAACGGGAAATAACTGTTCTGATCGAGGAGCTCCTTCCATGTGCGCTGATGCGTCTGCAGATTGTTTTGACATACCGTACGATACCGATATATTTGGTTGGAAAGTTCAATAATTAAGGAAAAATTCAGGGTAGACTTTTACTATGCACTAATAACGTCCGGCGATCGCGCGTATCTCCACTCGTGGTACCGCTCGCGCACGGTTCGCCTATGCCCGAAAAAGCATCAGACCTCGACTATTGACTAACCTGCCCCGCGCTCCCTGCGGCGAACGATGATGACGGGGGAATGATGGCGGGTGATGTTCTGACTTTTTCTTTATCTCGCGGGGAATGGTCTTGCGGGCTTCATTCAGAAGCGCTACCATGTGGCGTCCCTGACGGAGATCCTCGGATGCGTGCTCGACCGTGGGGTCCGGACCCCACCCAACAAGGCAGGTGCGGATGAATAAACAAAAATGGCTGCGGATCGTGAATCCCGTGCTGTTTCTTTCCCTCGCCGTGCAGGCGGTCACGGGCGGCATCATCGCCTTCCGGTTGAGAACGCCGTTCACACAGACGGTGTTCGAGGCCCACGAGCACAACGGCGTGCTGCTGATCGCCCTGGCGGTCACGCACCTCACGCTCAACTGGGGATGGGTGAAGGCGAATTATCTCAAGAAGTCTTGATGGGTGATCCCACCCGGTCGCTCCCCCGGGAAGGGGAGGAGACCGAGGGGCGACGACATAAAAAGGGATCGGCGGGCTCTCATCCGCCGATCCCTTTCGCTTCGACGAAACGGCGGCGCCGCGTCCGGCGCCGGGGACACGATCCCTCATCTCACCGGGATGAACTTTTTCGTGTCGGTCAGGCAGATGGGGCACGCCGGTCCCGGGAGCACGTCCACGACGTTCCCGCAGACGGGGCACACTGAAAACTCCTTCTTCGCGCCCTTCCATCCATCCAGATTCGCGAGCACCTTCTTGTACCATCCGGCGTGGACGGCCTCCGCCGCCTTCGCGTCCTCGAACGCGTCGACCGCGTCGGCCTTCTTCTCCTTCTTCGCCTGCGCGAGGAATGCCGGGTACATCACTTCGGTCTCGTATGTCTCGCCCTTCACCGCCTCTTCGAGGTTCTCCTTCGTGGTTTTCACCGAGGGCGTTTCGATTTTCGCCTCCGGGGTTCCGCCGAGTTTCCTGATCACCTCCGCGTGACGCTCGTAGTGGACCTGCTCGGCCCTGGCGACCGCCCTGAAGAGGCTCGCCGCCTGCCCGAACCCCTCCTCGTCAGCCTTCGCGGCGAACGCCAGGTAGCGCGCGTGGGCGTTGCTCTCGCCGTTGTAGGCGGCGAGGAGATTGTCGAGCGTGGTTTTCTCCGCGGGAGCCGCCTGCCCCTTGGCGCAGGCGCCGGCGGCGAAAAAGAGCAGCGTGAGAGCGGTGAGCGCGGCGCATAGCGCATGCGCGCGGGTACGCGTGCCGATCGTCATGAGAACCTCCCTGGTTGATGGTTGATCCTGTGTAACTATTCAGGTAGTCAGAAGCCAGAAGCCAGAATTCAGAATGGGTCCCGGATACACTTCCCGCAGCGTACTGAATCCAGCCCGGAACCATCGCCATATTTCAAGTTCTCAACTATCACCGCCGGCGTCCTTATTCTAACTCCTGACTTCTGACTCCTGAATTCTGGCTCCTGAGCAGTTGCAATCCTGATGTCTATTCTCCGACGAACCTGGCGGGGGGCTTGTAGAGGCCGTCGGAGGCCGTCACGAGGTCTGCGATAGACCTCGCGGCGAGCAGGTCGTGGCGGGCGTCCTCCGGTTTCAGGTTGAGGTCTTCGGGGCAGAGGACGATCTTCTCCGCCCGCAAGCGCTCGGTCTCCGCCTTCTTTTCCTTCCTGCCGAGAGGGGTGTCCCCCGCGACGGCCCTTATCGCGGCCTGGCGGACGGGGATGTCCGGGCAGCGGTGGAGCACGGCGATCCCCTTCTCGGTGACGATGTGCGTGATCTCGTCGCCGTAGAGCATCACCGGCGGGAGAAGGAAGCGCCCCTGCGCGTGGAGCTTTTCCGCGTCCAGGTGCTCGATGAAGACCGGTATCTCCTTCTTCTCGCTCACGGTGGGGGTGAGCTGCACCACGAGCTTCCTGCCCCGCACGAGCCCCCCGGCATTACGGATCGACCCGAGGTCCTCGGCGCCCGCCTTGAGCCAGCATTCGCTCACGTGCCTTCTCCCGCGCGCGTTGCTGCCGAGGTTGGGCGCGCCCCCGAAGCCGGCGATGCGGCTCATCGTGGCGGTCGAGCTGTTGCCGTTCTCGTCGATCTGGAGCGTGGCCCCGATAAACATGTCGCTCGCGTAGATCCCGGCGACCTGCGAGAGCAAACGGTTCGAGCGCATGCTCCCGTCCCGCCCGTTGAAAAAGATGTCGCTCCGCTCCCGTATGTACTCCTCCATCCCCGGTTCGCTGCCGAAGGAGTGGATTCTCTCGACGAACCCCGCTTCGATGGCGGGTATGATGGTGGGGTGGGGGTTCAGCACCCAGTGCGTGCACGCGCGCCCCTTGAGGCCGAGCGTTTCGCCGTAGGTGGGGAGCAGCAGCTCGATCGCCGCCGTCCCGTAGCCGATGCCGTGGTTCAGGCATTTCACCCCGTAGGGGGCGTAGATGCCCTTCATCGCGAGCATCGCCGTGAAGATCTGCATCTCGGTGATCCTGGCGGGGTCGCGGGTGAAGAGCGGCTCGATATACGGGGATGCCCCGCAGGGGATCACGAAGTCCACCTGGTCCCCCGGGATGTCCACGCGCGGCAACGCATCCGTGATCTCCCGCGCCTGCGCGATCACTATCCCCTGCTTGAACGCGGTGGCCTCGACGATGGTCGGGGTTTCCTCGGTGTTGTAGCCGGTGTAGAGATTGCCCCGGGAATCGGCGAGCTCCGCGGCGATGAGCGCGACGCGGGGGGTGAGGTCCACGAAATAGCGGCCGTAGAGTTCGAGGTAGGTGTGAATGGCGCCGATCTTTACTTTCCCCTCGCTCACGATCCGCGCGATCTCCTTCGCCTGAGGGCCGGAGAACGCGAAGTCGAGCCTCTCGGCGATGCCGCGCTCGAACACGGCGATGTGCTCGGGGAGCGCGACCGACGATTGGAGCATATGGAGGCGGTTTATACGGGCGGGGTCGAGACCCGCGAGGGCCTTTGCGAGGAAATCCGCCTGCTTCTGGTTGTCTCCCTCGATGTTGACCCGGTCCCCGGGTCGGATGACCGCGTAGAGCAGGTCAGCGGCGTTCTCCGGGGGGACGACTTTGGTCTCCCCGCGCGCGAGCGGGCGGGCGGCGGCGAGGCGCTGTTCGCGGTCGCGGGCGAGGGTGCGGTAGTCCTTTTTCGTCATCGGTTCAGGTCTCCAAAAAATCACGTTCGACACAGATTAACACAGATGCACACTGAAGCACATTGACCGTTTACTCCGCGTACTTTTTAACGAACGCATCGAGCGCGCCCCGGAAACAGCGCATGTCCGCCCGGAGGATCCCTGCGCCGATCTGGCCGATGCCGGGCTTCCGGTGGGCGACCCCGGTGTTGATGATCGGGAGTATCCCCGTCTCGACCACCTTCCTGATCTCCACCCCGGCGGGGGTGCCGCGGAAGTCGAGCGTGGGGAGCTGGTAGTCGCGGTGCGTCCCCCAGGTGATCTCGTACATCTCCGTCGTGGCGCGGATCGCGTCGGCGGGGGAGCCCCCTACGAACTTCACGATCGCGGGCGCCGCCGCCATCGCCATCGCGCCGAGCGCGCCGGTCTCCGTGATGGTGCTGTCCCCGAGGTCGGGGCATCCGTCGGCCGCGGAGAAGCCCGGGAAATAGAGCCCCTTCGGCTCGCCCGCGGGCGCGGTGAACCACCGGTCCCCGAGTCCCGCGACGCGGATGCCGATCTCGACGCCGTTCCGCGCCATGGCGCTCATGATCGCGCAGTGCGTGATGCCGTTCACGGTGTCGGCGGTCGCCTTGCTCGCCGCCATCGAGAGGTTCAGGAAGAAGTGGTCGTTCCCGGCGATGAACTGGAAGACCCGCCCGACCGTCTCCCGGTCGATGTCGGCGGCGAGGAGGCGCGGGGTGACGGCGCGGAGGAAGAGGCCCGTGGCGGCCACGTTGCGGTTGTGGCACTCGTCCCCCATCATGAGCGCCTGGGCGACGAGGCCCTTGAGGTTGATCCCGCCGCCGAGCTTCAACGCCTTCGCGAGCGACGGGGCGAGGACCTTGCCCATCCACTTCAGGCGATCGAGCACCCCGGGGCTGTTCGCGCCGAAGCGGAGCACCTTGCCCAGGCCCTCGTTGAGCGTCGCGTACGCCATGTTCCCGGCGGTCTCGTTCCGGACGCAGAAGACCGGCATCGAGGGGGAGATGACCCCCGCCATCGGCCCGACGGCGGAGTGGTGGTGGCAGGGGGAGAAGTCGATCTTCCCGCCCGCGGCGAGTTTCTCCGCCTCCCCGACGTCGCGCGCCTTTCCCTCGTAGACGAGCGCGCCCGCCACGGCGCCGCGCATCGGCCCGCACATCGCCTTCCATGCGATGGGGGGGCCGGCGTGGAGGATCGTGCGGTCCGTCATCCCCGGGATCACCTCGCGGGCGGGCCGGATGTCCACGAGGACCGGTTGCGCGTCGATCATCATCCCGAGGGCCCTGTCGTTGGCCTGCCGGATCTTCTCCGAAAACGGCTGCAGCGCGTCGAGCGCCGCGAGCGCGGCGGGGTCGCCCCCCGCCGGGGGTTTCCAGTCCACATGGATCGCGCGGGCGCCCTGCGAGGCGATCGACTCGGTGAACGACGCGAGCCCCATGCTGATGACGTCCGGTTTTCCCTTGAGAAGATCTGCCATTCCGTGCGCGGTCATGTCAGTTCGCCCCTTTCGATGCGATCAGCCCCGCGAGGCGCGCGGCGCGCGCGTTGGTCTCCATGACGCGCACTCCGGCCCGCTCCAGCGCGATCCGCTGCCGCGCGCGATTCTGCGGGTCTCCGTCGGTCCCGGTGATGGAGGCGACGTGCGCGATATGCCGCCCGCCCGCGCGGGTGCGCGCCTCTTCGATCGCCGGCACGAGCTCGCGCGCCGGGTCGGGGTGGGAGCCGTAGCCGAGCACCACGTCCAGCAGGATCACCGCGGTCTCCGGGTCTTCCGCCTCCCGGACGATCCGCTCGCAGCGCAGTGTGAAGTCGATCATCGGGTGCGGCCGCCCGCGGGTGAACTCGTCGTCCCCGAGATCCACAAGGCAGTTCTCCACGCTCTTACCCGCGTCCGCGAGCTTCATCCCGGGCACGAGCGGCGTGTTGGAATGGCATTCCCCGACGTAGTCCCGGAGCACGAGCAGCGCCTCATCGGTGAGCGTGCCGCCGGAAAAGAGCCCCCGGATATAGTTTTGGCCCGGGGCGAGCCGCGCCCGTTCCTCCGCGGCGATCAGACGGACCTCCGGGGCGACGCCCGCGGGGGGGCGCGCTTGGCCCCCGGCCATTTCGACCGCCATCAGGGCGGCTTCCTCGAGGGTGGGTGAGAAGGCGAGTCCGCGTTTCGCCGCCTCGGCGGGGTCGCCCTTCAGAAAATTCACCACGACCGGTTTAGAGCATTTCTCCGCCCTGTCGAGCACCCTCGCCGCGACCGACGGGGCGGGGGGCTTCGAGATGAGGACGATCAGCTTCGTGGCCGGGTCGGCGTCGAGCGCCTCGATCCCCTGAAGCATGCTGATCCCGCCCACCTCCTCCTTGAGGTCGCGCCCCCCGAGGCCGATGGCGTGCGTGATGCCGAGCCCGCTGTTCGAGATGATGCAGCTCACCTCCTGTATCCCGGTGCCCGACGCCCCGACGATGCCGATGGGGCCGTGGTTCACCACGTTCGCGAAGCCGAGGGCGACGTCGCCGATGATCGCGGTGCCGCAGTCGGGGCCCATCACGATCAGGCCGAGGCCGCGGGCCTTCTTCTTCAGCGCGATCTCCTCCCCGATCGGGACGTTGTCGCTGAAGATCATCACGTGGAGGCCGCGATCGAGCGCCGCTTCGGCCTCCCGGCGCGCGTAGGCCCCGGGGAGGGAGATGAAGAGGAGGTTGGCGTCCGGCATCGCCGACAGCGCGCCCGAGAGGGAGCGCGGAGCGGCCTTCGCGTCGCCGGCGGGCGTTTCAGGGCGCCGGGAGAGGAACTCCTGCACCGCCGCGGCGGCTTTCACGGCGGCGGCTTCATCCGCCGCCCGGACGGCGATGACGAGGTCCATCGGGGCCGCCGCGCGCCCCTCGTCGGCGAGCAGGCCCGCGGAGGAGAGGAGCTCCTTGTTGGCGCCGGTGCCCATCATCGCCGAGACCTCCTCGACGCCCGCCCACCCCTTCGCCTTCGCGGCGATGGACATCAGCATGACCGAGTCGACGTAGCGATTCCTGATGATGATATTCCGGAGCATAAATTCCCCCACGGCGCAGGCCGGTGACGAACGCTCTCGTGCCGGCGGATTGGAATGAGTAGAGTATAGGGAAACGGGGGATGCGCCGCAAGCGGAAATCCCCGCGGGGGGTAAGGGGGGACCGCAAGGGAATCCTTGTCCCGCAGTGCCGCCCTTTCATGTATAATCCCCCTTTCCCCGGGATTCCGGGGGGCAGGCGGTTTTCCACCCCCGCGCGCGATGCGCGGACAACCAGGAGATTCCCTTGAAAGAGAACGCGCGTTCGACGAGCGGCACGAGCCTGAGGACGCGGGACGCGTCCCCCCTGAGCGGCATGTGCCCGATCTGCATCCGCGAGTGCAAGGTGCTCTGCGAGATCGGGAAAAGCGCCTTTCGGGGCCGCGAGGTGCTCTACCCCGAGCCGGAGCGGTTCGGCGAATCCACCGCCGCCTCCAACAAGGATTACGGCCTGAACTGGTGCGACCTCCAGATCATGGTCGAGGTGCGGGGCGCGAAGGGGATCGCGGAGGATTCCGACAGGGCGCTCTTCCCGAACGTGGACATCTCCCAGACCCTTGGCGGCGTGAAGGTGAAGCTGCCGCTCCTCATCCCCGGCCTCGGCTCGACTGATGTCGCAAGGAGGAACTGGCTCGGCCTCTCCATGGGGGCGGCGATCTCCGGGATCATCGACATCATCGGCGAGAACGTCTGCGGCATGGACGAGGAGGCGAAGTTCGACGCGAACGGGATGGTGACCGACTCGCCCCAGCTCAGGTACCGGATCGACCAGTACCGCACCTTCTGGGACGGCGAATACGGGGATATCGGCGTCCAGACGAACGTCGAGGACCAGCGGTCCGGCGTGGACCTGTACGCCATCAAGAAGCTCGGTGTGAACATCATCGAGCGGAAGTGGGGGCAGGGGGCGAAGAACATCGGCGGCGAGGTGCGCATCCACACGATCGAGAAAGCCCTGATGCTCAAGCGCCGCGGCTACGTGGTCATCCCCGACCCGGAGGACCCGGCGGTCCGTGAGGCGTTCAAGAAGCGGGTCTTCGACACCTTCGAGCGCCACTCGCGCGTGGGGATGCCGGAGCGCACAAGCTTCGTCGAGGACGTGGCGTGGCTGAGGAGCGAGGGGGCGAAAAAGGTTTTCATGAAGACCGGCTCGCCCAACCCGTACGCCATCGCCTTCATCCTCAAGTGCGCCTCGCAGGCGAGAGTGGACCTCCTCACGCTCGACGGCGCGGGCGGGGGCACGGGAATGTCGCCGATCCCGATGATGCAGGACTGCTCGACGCCGACGATCTACCTCGAGTCGATCGTGCTCGAGGCGGTGCGGATCCTCAGGGAGAACGGGAAGTACATCCCCGACATTGCGATCGCGGGCGGGTTTGTCAACGAGACGCAGATATTCAAGGCGATCGCCATGAGCAACTTCGGCGGCGGCCCGTACGTGAAGGCGATCGCCATGGCGCGCGCGCCGATCACCGCGGCGATGAAGGCCGATTACTTCACAAAGCTCGCCGAGGCGGAGGGGCTCCCCCCGCAGTTCAGGGCGCGCTACGGCGACAACCCGGAGAACTTCTTCATCACGATGACCGAACTGAGAGCGCGCTTCGGCAAGGCGGTCGGGAAGGAACTGCCGTGGACCGCGGTCGGCGAGTACACCTACTTCGACCGGCTGAGGGTAGGCCTCCAGCAGCTCATCGCCGGGTGCAAGAAATTCAATCTCAACCTGATCGACCGCCGGGACCTTGCGTCCCTCACGCCGCTCGCGCGCGACGTCACCGGGGTCCCCATGATCCACGAGTACGAGCGGAAGGCGTTCGCGGACATCCTGGATTATTGATGGGAGGGACGGGATGGGGGTGATGCAGGCCCCCGCCGCCCGGCATGCGCCATCAGGGACACCCCCGCAAGGATAAGCGCCGCCCCTGCGGCGAGGAGATACGTCAGGGCCTCCCCCAGAAGCGCCATCGCCACCAGCGCCCCGGAGAGCGGCTGGATGAACTGGAAGCCCGCCGCCGTCGACGCCCCCACGAGGTGGAGCGCCCGGTTCCAGAGGAGATACGCGAGGGCGGTGTTGAGGACCGTCAGGTACAGCACCGCCCAGATCGCCCCGCCCGTCACGACGCAGGGCCGCCCCCACACGCTCTCGGCAAGGGCGAACGGGAAGAGGAGGCCCGCCGCCACGATGATCGTCCACGCCCCCGCAACTGCGCCCTCCATCCGCCCCGCCGCGCGCTTCCCGATGACCGTATAGAGGGCCCAGCAGAATTGTGACATGAGAATGAGGGCGTCCCCCGCGAAAGCGGAGGAGAACGCTCCCCCGGAGACGAGCGAGGAGCCCGTGACGCAGAGCACGCCCGCGAGCCCCGCGGCGAGCCCCGCGACCGTGCCCCTGTGGAGAGGCTCCTTCAGGATCGCGAGGGCGAGGAGCGCCGTGATGAGGGGCGGGGCCCCCGAGAGCAGCGATCCCGAAAGGCCCGTGGTGAACGACATCCCGAGGTTCATGAACATCACGAAGCCCGCGCCGCCGGCGAGGCCGAGGAGGAGGACGGTCCCCGTCTCGCTCTTCGGGATGCGGAGCCTCCCGCCCATGCACAGGGCGAACAGGAGCGCCGAAAGCCCGTAGCGGAGAAAGGCGAGCGTGAACGGAGGTATGAACCGGAGCGCATACCTGGTCACGGGGTAGGAGGCGCCCCAGATGGCGACCGCGGCGACGAGCATCGGGTATGCGGCGGAAGATCTCGTCTTCATCTCCCCATTCTATACCAGAAACGAGTTCTCATCCATCCATCCGGCGCTTCGCGAATCCGTTTTGTGGTATCCTTTACCGCGCCCGGCGAAGAAATTACGCGATACGGGGGGGCACATGCCGATGAACGACAGATGGATTTTCCGGATCGCGGTCCTCGCCGCGTGCGCGGCGCTTATCGGCTGCGGGGGCGGGGCGTCGAAGGAAGGGGACGGCGCCGCGAAGAAGCTGAAGGTGGCGGCGGTGTTCGCGACGCCGATCGAGGAGCCGTGGGACGGCTGCATCCACAAGGCGCTCCTCCGCGCGAAGGCCGAGCTCGGCGTCGACTACGAATGGGCCGAATCCGTCGCCAACCCCGACTTCGAGCGGGTGGTGCGCGAGTTCGCCGGGCGCGGCTTCGATCTCATCATGGGCGATGCGTTCGGCTCCGAGGAGGCGGTCCGCCGCGCGGCGGGGGATTTTCCGAAGACCGCCTTCTGCTTCGGGTCCGGTCTCGGTCCTCAGGCCCCCAACTTCTCCGTCTTCGACAACTGGATCCACGAGCCCGCTTACCTCTCGGGCATGATCGCCGGGAAACTCACGAAGACGAATGTCATCGGCGCGGTGGGGGGGTATTCGGTCCCCGAGGTGAACCGGCTGGTGAACGCGTTCTTCGCCGGCGCGAAGTCCGTGAATCCGAAGACGCGGGCCAAGGTCGTCTTCATCAACTCCTGGTTCGACCCCCCGAAGGCGAAAGAGGCGGTCCTCGCGGAGACCGCGTTCGGCGCCGACGTTTTCTTCGGGGAGCGCTACGGCGTGATCGAGGCGTGCCGGGAGAAGGGCCTCCTCGCGTTCAGCAACATGCAGCCGCAGTGGCAGCTCGCCCCCGATAACGTTGTGACCGGGCCGGTCTGGGACATGTGGCCCACCGTGCAGGAGGCGATCTGCAGCGTCAGGGCCGGGACATGGACCGCGCAGAACCTTGCGGACTGGTCGATGATGAAGAAGGGAGGGGCGTCCCTCGCCCCGTACCACGGCTTCGATACGAAGCTCTCGCCGGAGATAAGGGCGATGGTCGCGGAGAAGCAGAAGGATATTCTCGAGGGGCGCTTCACCGTCCCCGTGAGCGAGAAGGTCCCCGCGTCGGACTGAGATCGCGCCTGATCCGGCGCGAATCTCAGATCTCAGATTTCAGATCTGCGCAGCAATGGTGCATTCATGACCGACTCCTGCTCCACGCCCTCTCCCCCCCTCGTCGAGATGCGGGGGATCGTCAAGCGGTTCTACGGGAAACCGGTCAACGACCGCGTTGATCTCACTCTCCGGCGCGGGGAGGTCCTCGCCCTCCTCGGCGAGAACGGCGCCGGGAAATCCACCCTGGTCAGGATCCTCTACGGGCTCTACACCCCCGACGGCGGGCGGATCTTCGTGAAGGGAGCGCCCGCCTGCATCAGCTCCCCGCGGGATGCCATGGCCCTCGGCATCGGCATGGTGCACCAGCATTTCACGCTCGTCTCGGAGCTCACGGTCGCGGAAAACGTCGCCCTCGGCGCGCGTCCGCAGCGGCGCGGCATCTTCCTGGACCTGCCCGCGGTGGAGAAGCGCATCCGTGAATTTTCAGAGCGGTACGGTATCCGGGTCGACCCGGCGAAGAAGATACGGGAGCTCTCCGTCGGGGAGCGCCAGCGCGTCGAGATCCTGAAAGTCCTCTCAAAGAGGGCGGAGATTCTCGTCCTCGACGAGCCGACCGCGGTCCTCACCCCGCGCGAGGCGGCGGAGCTCTTCGAGATCATCGGGGCGCTGAAGCGGGCCGGGGCCGGGGTCGTCTTTATAAGCCACAAGCTCGCGGAGGTGATGGCGGTCTCCGACCGCGTGATGGTGCTGCGCAGGGGGAGGGTCGTCCTCGACAGAGAGACGCCGGGCACGGACGCGCGAGGTCTCTCCGCTGCCATGACGGGGCGGGACGCGGCGGAAACCGCGCCGCGCGCCGCGCGGAGCCCGGGGGGCCCGGTCCTCGAGGTCCGGGGTTTGCGGGCGCGCGGCGATCTCGGCATCGAGTCCCTCAAGGGAGTCTCCTTCACTGTCCGGCGCGGGGAGATATTCGGTCTTGCGGGGGTCTCGGGGAACGGCCAGCGCGAACTCGCCGAGGTCCTTTCGGGCGTTCGCGCGGCGTCGGGAGGCGAGTTCCTGGTGGACGGCGCCCGCATGCGGGGAGCGACGCCGCGCATGCTCGCGGCGCGCGGAGTGGGGAGGATACCGGAGGACCGGATGGAGTCCGGCGCGATACTCGACCTTTCCCTGAAACACAACCTGGTCCTCGAGCGGTATCATCTCGCCCCGTTCGCGAGCGGATTCTGCCTCGCGGAGGGGGAGATCGACTCCCACGCTGAGCGGCTCATCGCGGAGTACGGCATCGTGGCCCACTCTGTCGGCATAGAGGCGCGATCGCTCTCCGGGGGGAACATCCAGAAGGCGATCCTCGCGCGGGTGCTCGAACCAGGCCCCGCGCTCGTCGTCGCCTCGCAGCCGGTGCGGGGGCTCGATGTGGGGGCCGCGGCGCTTATCCACCGGAAGATGCTCGAAGAGCGGGACCGCGGAGCGGCGGTGCTGCTCATCTCGGAGGACCTCGACGAGATCCTCGCGATCGCCGACACGATCGGGGTCATATACGGGGGGAATATCCTGCGTATCTTCCCGAGGGGTGAGGCCGACCGGGAGAGGATCGGTATGCTTATGGCCGGAGTGCGGGAGGGGGCGCGATGAGGATACGGCTCGAGAAGCGAGGGCCCATCTCATTCCGGGCGCGGCTCGCGCTCCCGTTCATTGCGGTGGCGATCTCCTTCGCCTTCTCGTTCGTTTTGATTCTCCTCGCGCGCGCGAACCCGTTCACCGCCTTCTACTACATATTTTACGGAGCGCTCGGCTCGCCGACGAGCCTGGGCGAGACCGCGGTGAAGACGACGCCGCTCGTGCTCACCGGGCTTGCGGCCGCCGTGGCCTTCAAGGCGCGGTTCTACAACCTCGGCGGCGAGGGGCAACTCTACCTCGGCGCCCTATGCGCGGCGGTGCTCGGCCTTCACCTGGCACTCCCGCGTGCGCTCGCCGTGCCGGTGATCATGGCCGCGGGGTGCGCCGCCGGCGCCGCCTGGGCGCTCTGCGCCGGCATGCTCAAGGCGCGGCTCAAGGTGGACGAGGTGGTGGTCACCCTCCTCTCGAACTACATCGTCATCTATATTATCTCGGCCCTCCTCGACGGGCCGCTCAAGGACCCGCGCACCATGTGGCCGAACTCGCCCCCGATCCTCGAATCCGCCCGGTACCCGATCCTCATCGCGGGGACCCGGCTTCACGCGGGGGCGCTGGTTGCGCTCGCGGCGGCCGCGGCGGTCTGGTGGGTCATGAAGAGATCGGTGCTCGGGTTCGAGATCGCGGCGGTCGGTGCGAACCCGAAGGCCGCCGGGTATGCGGGGATCCCGGTCGCGCGGACCGTGGTGCTCACCGCGATCATGAGCGGGGGGCTCGCCGGGCTCGCCGGGGTGGGGGAGGTGATCGGGCTCCACTACGACCTTGTCGAGAAGATTTCGCCCAACTACGGGTACGCGGGCGTCGTGATCGCCGTGCTGGGCGGGCTCAACGCGCTCGGGGTCGTCTGCGCCGCGCTCCTCTTCGGGGTGCTCATCACGGGCGCGGAGCTTATGAGCCGCTACACCGGCGTCCCGGTCTTCCTCGCGGACGTGATCCAGGGGATCGTGCTCCTCGTGATGTGCGCGGTATTCGTGTTCACGCAGTGCCGGGTGAGGGTGACGAGACGCACGTGACGGTCTTTACCGTGTGACATGGATGAAGATATAGCGATGAATATGAATCGGGGATGGTTCAAATGACGGAGGTACTCACGGCGGCGTTCCTGGCCGGGCTTCTCGCGGCGATGCTCAGGATGGCCACGCCGATCCTCTTCGCCGCGCTCGGCGAGTGCCTCTCCGAGCGGTCGGGGGTGCTCAACCTCGGGATCGAGGGGATCATGTTTTTCGGCGCCCTCGCCGCCTTCCTCACGGCATACTTCACCGGCAGCCTCCCGCTCGCCGTCGCCGCCGCGTTCTTGAGCGGCGCCCTCCTCGCCCTTGTGCACGCCGCGCTCGTGGTGTCCCTCGGCGTGTCCCAGCACGTGAGCGGCCTCGGTCTGACCATCTTCAGCTCCGGCCTCGCCCTCTTCCTCTATCGCCTGATCATCGGGACTCCCGCGACGCCGCCGCAGGTCGCGCCGTTCGCGGTCGTCAGGATACCGCTCCTCGCGTCAATCCCCTTCATCGGCCCCGTCCTCTTCGAGCAGTATGCGCTCACCTATTTGGCGGTCCTCATGGCGCCGCTCCTCGGTCTTGTCATCTACCGGACGCACTGGGGGCTCGCGCTCCGCGCGACGGGGGAGAACCCGGAGGCGGCGGACGCCATGGGGGTCAACGTCTTTTTTGTGCGCTACGTGAGCGTGGTCCTTGGCGGGGGGCTGATGGCGGTCGGCGGCGCCTTCCTCTCGGTCGCCCAGTTCAACATGTTCCTCCCGGGGATGGTCGCGGGGCGCGGGTGGGTCGCGATCGCGCTCGTCGTCTTCGGGAAATGGCGCCCGGGAAGGATATTCCTCGGCGCCCTGCTTTTCGGGTTGTTCGATGCGCTCCAACTCCGGCTCCAGGCGGCGGGCGCCGTACTGCCGTACCAGTATCTCCTGCTTCTCCCGTACCTCGTGACGATCCTTCTCCTCGTCGCCTTCGCGAGAGATCCGTCCTACCCGGGGGCGCTGCTGAGGGCGTACAGGAGGGAGTAGGAAATCAAATCCCAAATCCCAAATCCCAGAAGAAGATGGGTCAGAGTTCGAGGAAGCGCCTGCGCCAGGCGGCGACCCTTGCTGCCTGTTCGGGCGTGAGCGGCTCGTCGCGGAGCGAGGCGGGCTTCAGGCACCGCGCGATGAAGCCGTTCAGCCCGTCGGTGAGGATGTAGACGTTCCGGTATCCCATCCGGGCGAGCGAGTCGCGCGCCTGGGCCGGGTGCGTCATGCCGTTCGAGTAGAGGACGATCGTTCCCCGGTTCTTGTGCGGCGCGAGGTACGCGGCAAGGCGCGGCATCTCCATGCTCACCGCGCCGCAGATGTGGAACGCGCGGTACTCCGACGCGGGTCGTATGTCCACGAGCACGAGGCCCTTGTCCCCCGCCATCAGGCGCGCCGCGAGCTCCTCGGGCTCGACGTGGTCCTTCCCCGAATCGACATCCGCCATGATCCCCGACTCGATCCCCGCCTCGCCGGATACCGGCGGGATGATGAGCGAGAGGCCCCAGGCGAGGAGGAGCAGGCAGAGGCTGAAGACGGTGAGGAAGGGGCTGAAGAGGTATTTCCCCCTGCCGGATATTTTTCGCTCGACATATTCAGCGCACCAGAAGCATATCACCGCGGCGGCGGTGAACGCGAAAACGAAGACCGACTTTGGCATGCCCAGCGTAGCGTACACGAACTGCACCCCGCGGCCGCCGAGTGAGTAGAGCGGCGCGACAAAGCCGAACATCTCGTTGAACAGGATCGATCCCGCGACCGCACCCGCGAGGAATATCAGGGCGTCGATCTTTCCCGCGGCGAGGCCCGCGGCGGCCGTGCCGGGGCACCATCCGCCCATCACAAAGCCGATCCCGAAGACAAGCCCCCCGACCACCTGCGCCCCGTAGACCGTGGGCAGGAGGTAGAGGCTTTCCGCCTTCACCCAGCCGAACGCCGTGAGGTAGGAGAGGCCGAGCATCGCCGTGAGGAGGGCGGTGAACATGACCTTGAGCACGGTCATGTCCCTGAAATAGAAGATCCCGGCGAGCTTCCTCGAACTGCCGAACCCCGCCTGCTCGAGAAAAAAGCCGAAGAAGCCCCCGATCACGGCGGCGACGGCGAAGGCGTACGTCGAGTCGAGCGCGCCGATCCCGAAACAGGTCTCAATCATACCACTGGCTCCTCACGAACCGGGCGGCCGCGTAGCCGCCCGCGAACACACAGGCCATGAAGACGAGGCTCCCCGTGAGGAGGAGCGCCCCGCCGGTGAGCGCCTGCCCCGAGGTGCACCCCTGGGCGAGCCGGCTCGCCCACCCGGCAAGAACTCCGCCCGCGAAGGCGAAGAATATCCTCCGGGGCGCGGCGCAGGCATGGCCGCGCTCGACGCGCAGCGAGAA
This sequence comes from Chlamydiota bacterium, assembly GCA_037133055.1. Lineage (GTDB taxonomy): Bacteria > Auribacterota > Tritonobacteria > UBA1439 > UBA1439 > UBA1439. The sequence goes on along the minus strand of JBAXOY010000001.1, from coordinate 4,775 downwards.
TCGGCGCGAGGAGATCGCGGAGATCGCGCCGCCAAGGAAAATCCCGCCGAGCATGAAGACGAGGTAGTAGCGGAGCGGCTGCGGGCCCCACTTCCCGAAGTACACGGTCGCGGCGGTGTGGGCGGGGGCGATTCGGGATTCGAGATATGCGGCGACCCTCGCGAGGCCCCCGGAGGCGCCGAGGCCGGCCCCGAGCGTCAGAAACGACGCGAGCAGGGTTACCCCGAGCATGATCCCGGCGACGTACGGGTTCATGTACGGCCGCCGCTTCGAAATCCTCGGAATATCCATACGCGTGACATCCTCGTAGAGTAATGCAGCACGCAGATGAACGCAGATCGTCAGGATAGCAGGGATAGAACCCTTTTTACTTTAAACTTCCAGCTTTGACGGTTGTGGTATCTGCGTCCATCATGACAATCTGCGAAATCTGCGTCCCGACGTTAAATGCAATCTCCTCTGATGCGGCGTTCAACACCCCGCGCTCTTCTTTTTCTGCGGCCCGGAAGGCGGCGCCGGGGCGGAGGCGGGGGCCGCCGCGGGCGCGGGGACCGGCGGGCGTCCCGCGCCGGGCGCGGCCTCCCATCTCCCCGACATCGACGCGTCCCAGTACCCGGAGAGGCCTCCCGTGAGCACCTTTACCGGGCGCTCCGTCTTCTGGGAGATGATCCCCCCCGCGGCCATCGCGAGCGTCCCGTCCCTGTCCACGATGACGAGCGGCGCCGGCCCCGCGAGGAACGCCGCGTTCCCGATCAGCTCCGCGAAGTCGACGTTTTTCGATCCGGGGAGGCTGTAGTCGGCGTACTGCGCGGGGGGCCGTATGTCCACGAGTTCGAAGGTGCCGGGAAGGTCCGTGATCATGCGGTGCAGGTCGGGAGGCGAGATACGCTCGGGGAGCCTTATGGCCCGCACGGGCACGTAAGGCGTCGCACCGGACGCCTCCGTCCCGTATACCGGAAGCCCGGCCTTTTTCCATGCCTCGCTCCCGCCCGTCATGCTGCGCACCTTCGCGAACCCCTTCCGCTCGAGCACGCCCATCGCCATGCTCGACCGGTAGGCCGAGTTGCAGACGGTCACGACCGGTTGCGAAGGGTCGAGCTTCCCGGAGAGTTCGTCGAGATGGGTGAGGGGGAGGTTCACCACGTTTCCGATCCTCATCGCCATCCACTCGCTCGGGAGGCGCACGTCGACGATGATCGGGGCGGTCCCGTCCAGCATCGTTGCGTGCAGTTCCTGCGGGGACACGAGCGCGCTCTTCGCGAGGGGGAGTCCCGCCTTCCTCCACGAATCCATCGTGATGACCCCGGCGCGGTAACCGACCCTGTTGAGCCGGTAGAGGGCCTCCTTCAATTCTTCCGGGCTCCCGCAGAGGACGAGTTTCCCCTCCCGCATCGTCTCCCACGGCACCATGATCCCGGTCCATGTTTCGATCCTGCCGCGCAGGGCGATGTTCACGGAATTCGGGATGTGCCCCGCGGCGTACTCGTCCGCGCCGCGGAGGTCCACCACGTAAAAGCGCGACGGGTCGGCGAGGGCGGCGTCGGCTTGCGTCTCGGGCGGCGGCGCGTCCCAGTCGACGAGCTCGGGGCCCAGCCTGTTCAGACGCGCGGTGTGGGTGAAGTACTGCGGCGCCTCGGGGAGCCCCTCGAGGACCGCGGCAATGAAGTCGCTGCGCGCCGTGTGCTTCAGGTAGGGGTTCGAGTTCCTCTCCGCGCCGATCGTCGAACTCGGGCTGTCGCTCAGGTGAGCGCCGCAGAGGGAGCCCGCCCCGTGCGCGGGGAGCACCCGCGCCGCGTCGCCCGCCTTCGAGAGCTTCTGAGTCCAGCTGTCGAAGTGCCTGTCGGCGAGGGCTGCCGCAGACATCTTCCCCTCGAGGAGGTCGGGCCTCCCGACGCTCCCGACGAAGAGGGTGTCGCCGGTGAAGATCGCCTCCGGGCTTCCGCCGCTCTTCGGCCCGAAGACGTAGCCGCAGATCCCGTCTGGCGTGTGCCCCGGCGTGGTGACCGCGCGGACGCGCGCCTCGCCGACCCTGATCTCGGATCCGTCTGAGAGGGGCGTGAAGGCGTACTCGGCCCCGCTCTCCCTGTGTGCGTAGATTGGGCAGCCGGTCCGCTTCGCGAGCTCGATGTGCCCCGCGACGAAGTCGGCGTGCGAGTGCGTGAGGAAGACGCCCGCAATCTCCGCCTTCTCCTTCTTCGCCGCATCGAGGTAGGCGAAGACGTCGCGCCCGGGGTCCACCACGAGCGCCTTCCCGCCGGAGAGGAGCATGTACGAGTAGTGCGAGAGGACCGGGAGCTTGAACTGGAGGATCTCGAAACCGGGATAACGGTAGGTCTCGATAAGCTCGTAGCGCGCCGCGTCGTAGGCGTGGGAGGAGGACTCAGCGTCCTTCGCCCCCGCGGCGGAAACGAGGCCGGGCAGGGAAAGGGAAAGTGCCGCGGCAACGCCGGCGAGGGTCCGTGGTGTGTGCACCGCTCGTTCTCCTTATCTCCGCATCACCCGGTGCTCCTCCTCGATCCCCAGCCGTTTCGCGGCGGCCTCGGTCGGGACGCCGTCGGAATCCCAGCCGCGGAAGGCGTAAAGTTCTCCCACCATCCGGTCCACGTCGGGGAGGACTCCCTTCGCCCTCCCGTCCGGGCGCGCGTGCCCAGCAAGCCGCGGGGGCAAAATGTCGTCTTTCCTTCGGATACCGAGGCGGACGTTGTACATGCGCTTCAGGGTGATCAGGCGCTCGGAGGTGAGGAGCAGTTCCTCCATCGCGGTGTCCCAGCCGGTCACGAAATTGACCCACCCGCTGATCATCTTCGGCCCCACGCGTCCGAGGAAGAGGAATTTGCAGAGCCCGAGCGCGTTGAAGAGCCCCTGGAAGTTCTGCATGTCGTAGCAGATCTTTCCCTTCCCCTCGTTCGTGTGCGGGTCCGGGGGCGTGGTGTAGCCCATGTCGGGGCAGGGGACACCCCGGCCGAGGAAGTAGCTCAGCGCCTCGAGGTGGCAGGCGCCGCGCGCGCCGGTCGCGTAGTTCGCCGCCATGCAGGTGAAGGCGCGCGGGTCGTGGTACGGGTACTCGAGCCCCTTGGTGTGGACCGCCCATTCCTCAGAGCCCTTGCCGATCTTCTCCGCCGCCTGCCTCACGCCGCGCCCCAGAAGCGTCGCGAGCGCTCCCTCGCGGCGGGCGATGCGCCCCACGAGCTCGACGATCGCGGGGGCATTCCCCCACTTGAGATCGAGCCCGTCGGTGTCGGACGGGCCTATGACGCCCTTCTCATACGCCTCGATTGCGAAGGCGACCGTGCCGCCGCAGGAGATCGTGTCCATCCCGAGCCGGTTGCACCGCTCGTTTGCGGCCATGATCGCCTCGTAGTCGTTCACAAGGCACATCGACCCGAACGCCGCGAGGGTCTCGTACTCGGGCCCGTGGCCGTGGAGGGGCGCCCAGGGCCCGGAGTCGAGTTTGACGATCTTCGCGCAACGGATCGGGCATCCGAAGCAGGCGTAGTGCCGGTCGAGCGTTTTCGGGAGGAACGTCTGCCCGCATATCTTCAGGGCATCCTCCTTCCAGCTCCCCTCGTACCAGTTCTTGATCGGGAGGTCGCCGTGGAGCTCCACCGCCTCGACGCCGCCCGCGGTCGAAAAGTCCGTCAGCCCCTTCGCCGCCGCGAGGATGCCGGGGATCTGCTCCTTGAGCGCGGCCTTGAGCCCATCCGGGTCCCTGACCGGAACCTTCTTCGTCCCCCGGACGACGAGGGCCTTCAGGTTTTTCGAGCCCATCACCGTCCCCATGCCGCAGCGGCCGGCGGCGCGGGCGATGAGCCCGTCGAACATGATCGCGGCGTAAAGGACCCCGTTCTCACCGGCGGGCCCGATGCACGCGACGATCGCCTTCGGGTCGGTCTCCGCTTTCAACTTCGCGCTCGTCTCGAAGGTGTCGAGCCCCCAGAGGTGCGAGGCGTCGCGAAGCTCGGCCCTGTCGTCGTCAAGCCAGAGGTAGACCGGCTTCGTCGAGGCCCCGGTGAAGACGATGCCGTCCCACCCGGCCGCGCTGAACTGCTGGTGGAAATGGCCGCCCGCGACGGATTCTCCCCATATCCCGGTGAGCGGAGAGCGGGCGCAGACGTTGAACTTGCTGCAGCCCGGGAGGACAAGGCCGTTCAGGAGGCCTCGGATGAAGATGAGGCTGTTCCGCGGGTCGAGCGGGTCGCGGGAGGTGTCGAGCTCGTCGTAGAGCATCCGGGCGGCGAGCCCGCTCCCCATGAGGTACTTCCTGCACTCCGCCTCCGCAATCTCTCGTCGCCCGATCGCGCCGGTCGAGAGATCGACGGTGAGCAATCCGCCCCAGTATCCGTAACCCATGGAAGGACACTCCTCCCGTTCAAAAGACATGGCTGCGCCACACCGCCGCATAGTGTAGCACCGCGCCCGGGGCATCGTCAAAAGGCATCCGCGTGCATGGTGTCCGTGTGCCTGGCATCCGTGTGCCCGCGGTGATGCCTCCGGCATGCGGTGTCTTTCCACCCGCCACCCCGGCTCCTGCCTGCCGGCAGGCTCCCCCTCAAGGGGAGAGCGGAAGAAGAGCGCGTGGAATTTTCCGCTCTTGCATTTGTCAAAGGGCTGCTATACTCGGTCGGAGGAGTCCGCCCGGATGCCCATTTACGAATACCGCTGCGCCTCCTGCGGAAAGGTTTTCGAGGTCCTGGAGCGTATCGCCGCGAAACCGGCACGCACCGCCTGCCCGTCCTGCGGCGTACGGCGCTCGGCGCGGCTCTTCTCTCGGTTCG